>CANHUG010000458.1 GCA_947462995.1 Verrucomicrobiales bacterium
CAGCGCCCGATCCAGTTCCTCCCGGTCATGCACCTCCACCAGCACATCCAGCATGCACGCCGCCGCCGTCTCCAGCAGCCGCTTCAAATCATCCTGCCCCAGCGCCGCCACAATCAAGAGAATCGCATCCGCACCAGCCACCGACGCCTCCCAGATCTGCAGGTCATCAATAATGAAATCCTTCCTCAGCAGCGGCACCGACGTCACCGCCCTTATCTTCGGCAGAAAACTCAGATGCCCCTGAAAATACTTTTCATCCGTCAGTACCGAAATCGCCGACGCCCCAGCCCGGTCATACCCAGTCGCCACCGCCACCGCATCAAAATCCGCCGCAATCACCCCTGCCGACGGCGACGCCTTCTTCACCTCCGCAATCACCCCCACCCCTCCATCCTCACCCCGCAACGCACGCTCAAATCCCCGGAACTCATTCCGCTCCAGCGCCGCATGCCTCAACTTGTCCGCCAATGGCCGGATCTTCTCCACTTCAATGCGCTTCTGGGCTATAATCTCGGCAAGCTTGTTCATGTGTTTTGTCGGGAACTGCAAGAAACTGAAAATGAGACTTGCGCAATTCAGGATTTAGGGAATTATCCCCTCGCCCCGCAACACGCGGGAGTTGATTGCGGGTGTAGCTCAGGGGTAGAGCGCAACCTTGCCAAGGTTGATGTCGGGCGTTCGAATCGCCTCACCCGCTCCACTTCCCAGTGGAGCAACCGCAATCCAGACCGGCTCCCTCCCTCCCTCCCTCAGCCAGTCTTTGCAGCGTCCTCCTTGACGGGTCCCAAAGGCCCCCCTCATCTTCATGGCAATCCCATGACCACACGCCTCTACGACCTCGCCGACCAGTTCCTCCGCCTCGCCCCATGGACATGGATGCACGAAGAACAACTCATCGGGCTCCAGCACCCGGACACCAACGAAATCGCATGGATCAGCATCATGGGTGCCGCAGGTAATCACCGCACGCTCGCCCTCTACCTCGGCACCGAAGCTGTCCAGCGCTTCAATCTCATCCAGCAGCACAATGACCACAATATCCTCCTCACCCGCGCCGATATCGTCTCCCTCATCCTCGAAACCCGCCAACTCCAGGCCACCTTCGCCTTCCGCGACGAACTCTTCCCACACGAACTCGCCTCCATCAAATCCCTCAAACGCAAATACCGCGGCGAAAACTGGCCCGCCTTCCGCAGCTTCCGCCAATCCCTCGCCCCTGTCACTGCCTCCCCGGAAGAAGCCTCATGGCTCGAACTCGCCCTCGAACAATCCCTCATCGTCGCACCCCGCCTCCGCCATGACCCCTTCGCCAATCTCGCCGCCAATACCGACCACAACGTCGCCCTCGTCCGCTCCCGCTCCTCCGGCTCATGGCAGGACTCATGGCACCCCGAAATCACCTCCATCTACTCCTTCCCGGAACCCGAACCCTCGGAACTCCTCGTCGCCTCCATCCGCAAACTCCCACGCTCCAAACCAGTCGCCACCTCATGGCACATGATCCCGGAACCCGTCGGCAAACCCGGCGAAGCCTTCTTCCCCTACCTCTCCCTCACCGTCGAAGCCGCCTCAGGTAAAATCGTCTCCATCGATACCGCCAACCCGCTCAACGGCATCTCCCCGCCCGACTCCATCCTCCGCGCATGGCTCAAAGTCGGCATCAATCCCTCCGCCATCCTCACCAACTCCGCAGCCACCGCCGCCACCCTCGCCGCCACCGCCCGCGCCCTCGACACACCCCTCCACATCAATCCACACATCCCCGCCCTCGACGTCGCCGCCAACGGTCTCGCTGACTTCTTCGGCCAAATCTGATCCGCTTCCCTCCCCATCACCCTCGCACCCGCGGCACCGCCAGCTCCGGCTTCCCTGCCAACCGCCGCGTCGGCGGCGCTCCAGCCGCCGCCAGAAAATCCTCATACCGGATCACTTCCATCCTCCGGTCAAGGTGCTCCACAATCGCCGTCCGGCTCTCCACCCAGTCGCCGCTGTTCAGATAGTGAATCCCCTCGATCATCTTGTCCGCAGGCGTGTGAATGTGCCCGCAGATGATCCCGCACGCCCCTTTGTGCCGCGCCAGATCCCTCAACTGCTCCTCATACCGCCCCGCAAAACTCACCGCCTGCTTCACCCGCGCCTTGATCGCCTTGCTCAGCGAAAAATACTCTTTCCCCCTCAGCCGCCGCCACCAGTTCCACACCCGGTTCAATCGCAGCAACTGATCATACCCCACCGCCCCGATCACACTCAGCCACCGCCAATTCGTCGTCACCTGATCAAAGACATCCCCGTGCAGCACCAGATATCGGCCCCGCGGGGTCTCATGCACATGCTCATTCGCAATCTGCAGCCGTGCAAACCGCAACGGCATGAACCGCCTCAGCTCGTCATCATGATTCCCCCGCAGATACACAATCTCCGTCTGCTCCTTCTCCATCTTCCGCAGCACCAGCCTCACAAACCGCGTGTGCGCCGTGCTCCAGTGATATGGCTTCCGCCTCAAATGCCACGAGTCAATGATATCCCCGTTCAGCACCAGCTTCTCGCATCGCGTCCGCCTCAGAAAATCATTCACCTCCGTTATCTTGCAGTCCGGTGTCCCTAAATGAACATCGGATAGAAAAATGGTTCGGTAACGCAGGATTCGGGGGGTAGTCTGGTCGTTGTTGGTCATGGAAAATTCAGCTCGCCGACGGCGAAGTCACCGTCGGCGGTATCGCCCCCTCCGGCCTCCCCCCAGCCGCACACCTCCGGAGCACCGCTTCAAACCGCCCCACCACCACCTCCCACGTCAACCCCAGCGCCGTCCGCCGCGCCCCGCGGCACACCGGCAACCGCTGCTCCTCAGACATCTGCACCACCCGCCCCAGCAGCCGCGCATACCCGGCATCGCTCCCCGGTATCTCCACCCAGCCATTCACCCCGTGCACCACATGCTCCCGCCCAGCCCCGAAATCAAACGCCACCACTGGCAACCCGCTCGCCATCCCCTCCAGCACCTCTCTCCCACTCGTCACCACCATGCCCGGCAACGCCAGCAGATCACACGACGCCGCTGTCACCGCTAATCTCCGCCGATCCATCCCGCCAGTGTAAACCGCCCACGGCCACCGCTCCCGGCATTCCTCCAGAAACACACCCTCCCCTGCCACCACCGCCTGCACCCTCACCCCTCGGCTCTGCAAACCCTTCACCGCCTCCAACGCCAATGGCAGGTTCCCATCCCGCACCACCCGACCACCCATCAGCACCGCCACATGCCACGGACTCACACCCCACGTCCTCCTCAACGCCTCGTCCCGATGATCAGGATGAAACCACTCGCAATCCACCCCGCTCCCCACCCGCACCACCCGATCATACCCGCCCTTCTCCAGCGTCTCCACCTCCCCCC
>CANHUG010000459.1 GCA_947462995.1 Verrucomicrobiales bacterium
ATGGGTGCGCGGTATGCGGCGACGTTGTTTTTCCATGTGATCGGGCGACATTGTGCGGTGGAGGCGATGACGTTTGGTCGGCTGACGGAGGTGGCGGATGCGGCGATGCATCTGCATGTGCGGACGGCGTGGCGGATGGGAGGGCCGGCGCTGCTGGAGCTGGTGTTAGGGATGCTGCTGCTGGGGGCGGTGCTGGCGCTGGTGGCGTGGGTGCTGGTGCAGGTGTTCTGGGGGGTGTTTGTCAGGGAGAGGGGAGGACGGATATGAAGCTGGGTGCGGAAGTGCTGAAGGGCTTGCGGTGTCCGGTGGACGGGCAGTTGCTGGAGCAGAGGGAGGAGGGCATGCCTGAGGGGGCGGTGGTGGTGACCGCGGACGGGAAGTGGGGGTACCCTGAGGAGGGCGGGTTTGTGTGCCTGCTGCCGGAGCGGCGGTTTGCGGTCAGACTCGGCGGAGCTGACGGCGGAGAACGAGATAGAGGATGACGAGAGGGCCGACGATCCAGACGCCGAGGATGGCGGCGTTGAGGGGGATGGTGCTGCTGCGGAAGTCGAGGGGTTGCCAGTGACGGCCGAAGGCGTCGCCTTCCCAGATGAAGCGTTTTTCGCGGCCGAAGAAGACGTTGGGTTTTGATTTGCGGCGTTTGTCGGTGCGGACCATTTCGGCTTTGCTGATGAGGTCGCGGACCTTCTGATTTTCGAAGATCTGTTCAGCGGAGACGGTGACATCGCCGGGGCGGTGGGAGTCCGGGTCGAAGGCGCTGGCGGCGACCTCGTCCATGATGCGCTGGATGCGGCGGACGAGGGCGTCTGGCGAGCGTTCTTCGAGGCCGGAGATTTTGGCGAGGGCGTCTTTGGCCATGGAGAGCTGACGTTCCATGGCTGGGAGGGGGGATTTGGAGGCGGCGAGGGCGTTGCTGAGGGATTTGATGCGGTCGTTGAGGACATCCTGGGCCTCGTTGAGCGGGTTATGATAGGCCTGAGTGAGGACGAGGCCTTCGTAGGACCAGCGGAGAGGCATGAGTTCGCAGATGAAGGGGACGCGGAGATTGCTGGGGTTGTCGTGGGAGTCGGTGGAGTCGGTGGGGCGCAGCCATTTGCGGATGCTGTGGACGAAGTCGAGGTTGCGGTTCATTTCCTCGTATTTGATGAGGGCGCCGCCGAGGATGATCTGGGGGATGAGGATGAGAGGGATGACGTTGAGGGCGGTTTTGGCGTCGCGGACGAGACTGGAGACGAGGAGGCCGATGCTGACGCCGCAGAGGGAGGTGAGGAACATCCAGAAGAGATAGGGGAGGAACATTTCGCGGACCTCGAGGATGCTGTTGCCGATGGCGAGGTAGATGACGTCCTGGGCGAGGGAGACGGCTCCGAGGGCGAGCATTTTGGAGAGGATGTAGCCGGCGGCGTTTTTGGAGTAGTTGCGTTCGCGCTGGAGGAGGACGCGGTCGCGGATGATTTCGTCGGCGCTGTTGGTGAGGCCGAGGAACATGGCGACGACGAGCGACATGAAGAGGTAGGTGGGGATGTGGAAGGCGGAGGCGAACGTGTAGTCGCCGTCTTCGGACCACCTGAGGACGGAGGCGATGAGCCCTGCGAGGAGAGGTGCCTCGAGGAGCGTGGTGACCATGTTAGCGCGGTTGCGGAGCCGGCTGAGGACGGCGCGGCGCATCATGACGCCGAGGCGGACCCGGCGTTCGCGGCGGGAGACCGGGTCCGGGGAAGCGGCGGCGGCCGAGGCGGCGGCGGGTGGGGAAGTGCCAGTGCCCTGGAGGGAGCCGTCGTCGTGGTGGAGACTGGCGTCTTTGACATCCTTGATGACGAGGTGGGCCTGGAAGCGGTCGCGCCAGAAGTCAGGGGAGAAGCGGCGGGCGGGGGCCATGTGACCGCGGGCGTCTTCTTCGTAGAGGGCGTCGCCGCTGAGGTCGCGGAGGGGCGTTTCGAGGACATCGAAGACGAATTCCGGCTGATGGAAGTCGGGGGGCGGGAGGGTGGCTCCGGCCTGTTCTGCGGGTGCGGCGAGTTGTTCGGTCCATGCGTCGCGGAAGTAGGCGAGCATGTCTTTGGGGTTGCCGAAGAAGACGAGTTTGCCGCCGTTGTCGAGGAGGATGGCTTTCTGGAAGAGCTGGAAGAGACGGGCGCTGGGCTGGTGGATGCTGACGAAGACGATTTTGTTATGGGCGAGCCCGCGGATGATTTCGAGGACGTGTTCGGAGTCCTTGGAGGAGAGGCCTGAGGTGGGTTCGTCGAAGAGGAAGACATCGGCCGGGGTGATCATGTCGAGGCCGACGTTGAGGCGTTTGCGTTCGCCGCTGGAGAGGATTTTCTGTTCGGGGAGGCCTGCGGGTCTGTTGCGGCGTTCGTTGAGGCCGAGTTCGATGAGTTTGGCGTCGACGCGGCGGGAGATGTCGCGGCGTTTGAGGTGAGGCGAGCGCATGGTGGCGGCGCACTCGAGATTTTCCTGAACGGTGAGGAGCGGGTCGAAGGCGTCTTCGTGGGGGATGTAGCTGATGAAGGGGCAGAGGAGATTGAGGTTAGAGTAGAGTGGGGAGTCGTTCATGAGGACGGCTCCCTGAGCGGGTTTGAGGTGACCTGCGAGGATGCGGAGGAGACTGCTTTTGCCTGAGCCTGAGGGGCCGAGGACGCAGACCATTTCGCCGCGGCGGACGGAGAAGCTGACGCTGTCGACGGCGGGGACCCCGCGGCCGAACGAGTGGCTGACATCGACGACGTCGAGCTGGCGGATGATGTTGCGTTCTTCCTCGATGATGCCGTCGGCGAAGCGGCAGCGGAGGTACTGGCCTTCGCCGAGAGAGATGACGGCACCGTCGGCTAGCGGGGTTTTTTCCTTTTCGCGGACGGAGATGCGTTCGACGGTTAGGGGGCGTGGGGATTTGAGGACCTCGAGTTCGCCGGTTTTGGCTTCCGGGTCGAAGCGGATGCTGAGGAGGAGTTCGGAGCGGAGGGAAGGGGAGAGGAGGATATCGCCGCTGCGGAGGAGGGCAGGGTTATTGGAGACGAGGTATTCGGCGCGGCCTGGGTGGAGGTCGAAGCGGCCGCCCATTTCGCGGGCACGGCGGCGGAGTTCTGCGAAGGAGATGCCGGTGCCGTCGGGGAAAGTGATGCGGTCGGTGAGGGAGGCGGTGAGTTGCTGGTTAGGGAGGAGGCGGAGACCGGAGACGCGGAGGTCGGCGCGGCGGAGGGCGGTGACTTCGACGGAGAGGCCGAAGGCGATGCGGAGGACGCTGCTGCGGGAGCGTTCGCGTTCGAGGAACGGGCTGCCTGAGGAATTGAGGCCGAGGAAGAGGGAAGTGGAGGAGACCCCTTTTCTGGCATTGAGGTAGAAGACGAGGTCCTGGTGGTCGATGACGTGGTCGCCGAGGACGACGCGCTG
>CANHUG010000460.1 GCA_947462995.1 Verrucomicrobiales bacterium
GCCTGGTTGTGGGTGCGGGTATTGGACTGGTCGTTCTGCACGGTGCCGTTGGCACGCAGGGTGTAGGCTTCCCAGTTGCCGAGCGGGTCAAACTCGAAATCCTCCTGACGCTCAGGCGTTCCGGTGATGGCGGTGCGGGCAGTATTGAGGACGCCGCGCTGGCGCTGGGTCACCTGATAGAGGCCATCGTAGTCGAAAAGTTCATCCTCGGCAATTCCCGCCGCGTCCACATCCTTCCACCTGCGGAGGGAGGCCTTGTCGTACCCGTAGAAGAGGTGCTCGATCCACGCGCCCGTCCCGCCGTGCCGCCAGCGCACTTCCTCAAGGCGGCCAAACCGGTCGAACGCCCGGTAGGGATCGCCGGCGTCGCCATTGGCTTCGCTCGGCAGCACGTAATGACGCAGTTCCACATTCGGCTGCGGATAGTGCGTCCGGACGATCCACGAGAGCCCGGCGTAAAGATAGCTGACCGCCGGGAACGCCTCGCCCTCGACAGTGAGCCGCGTGGGCCGGGATAGGCGGTGGTCGAGGCTCGCAGTGCCTTCGTACTGCGTGAGCAGGCGCCGGCCGGAAGGATAGACCGTGGCTGCATGGCGGACGTGATTGTGCGTGGCAGGTGCGTATTCGTACCTGACCGCAGGGGTGCTGGTAGTGACGCTCCCGCTATGGGCCTGGGCATCCGATGTCAGCTGCCCCCATGCATTGCGATTGAACTTCACCTGATTCTTCACCGTGCCACTGCCGGGCGTCGGGTGATCGTAACTGGTGACGGTCTCAAGGTGGCCGCGGGCGTGGTAGTCGAGAGAAACGCGCAGGATCGTCTCGTCGATGTCTCCGGTGTCGGAGGAAGAGGAAGAGCCCGGCAAGGTGGTGTTTCCATTGGCGAGCGTGACACAGTCGTGCCTCAGTCGCGTGGCCTTGTCGTAGAGGAACTCGCGGACGGTGCCGTTGGCGTCCGTCTGGCGGATGGTCTGTCCAGCGCGATTGTAGGCCCACGAGAGACGGCGGCTGGCCGTGTCTCCGGGATACTGCTTGGCACTGAGGAGGTGGCCTGTCGCGATGGTGGAATCCGCCAATGCCGTGCCATAAAACCACTCCGTAACCTGATTGCCGGTCACCGCATTGGTGATCTCCATGCGCTTGAGCAGCGAACCGGCGTGGTAGGCGAAGCGGGTGGTGCGGTTCTTGTCATGCTCGGGAACGGGATCGCCGCTGCTGTCGAGGACCACATTCTCAGTCACTGTCTCCTGGCGTCCAGCATCATCGAAGGTGAACACGTTCACCGTTCCCTTGGGATCACGGGCGCTGTTGATCTCCCCTGCCGCGTCGAAAAATGTGCGACTGATGAGCACAAGACCATTCTGAACCTCAGTACTGCCCTCAGCGGGCCATGTCTCCGGCCGGGTGAAAGCTGAGCCCCCATTGGTGCCGTAGTCGGCGGTCACAACTGTGCGGCCGAGGGCATCCGGCCATTGAGCCACGTAGCTCCAGCGTCCCCGAGGGGAGGCGCCCTGCGGTGTCTTCAGCGGTCCCGTACCAGTGGCATCGTGATAACGCCGCGCACTCGACACGGCAATAACTGCGCCGCCAGCATCGATCTCAGTATGGACTTCCTCCAGAACGGTGTCGTTGTCGACGCGGTTGGCTTCCGGCATGTCCTTGTCAGCCACATCCCCGACGCTCCCCACCCACGTGCTGCTGCCGTGATACCGGTAGGCTGAGGCTGTCCGCAGCGCGGTCGCATCCGTGCCGCTTTCATCCGTGTAGCGGAGTTCCTCGATGACCGGATGGATCGTATCGCCATCGTAGGTGCGCGCGCCGTAGCTGATCCGCCGCAGGTTCGCAGCTGTGCCGTTTCGCCCCTCTTTGAGTGCGACCAACTCCAGACGCCCCGGCGCACTGCTGGTGTCCGGATAGTAGGCGTAGACGTGAATGCAGCCCTTCGTCCCGTGCAGCGTGACCGTAAGGACATGCCCGTTCCCGACGTCTGGCTCTGTCACGCTCGCGACCGCCGACGAGCGCGCCCGCAGGATGTGCCTGCCGTGCGCGTCGAACTCGTTGTATTGGTACCACCGCCGCCCGGTTCCCTGCTCCTCGAAGATGCGCAGAATGACCTTCCCCGACGCATTCGTGTACACGATGTTCCGGTGCCCGTCAGGAAGGGTCTCGATCGTCTTGCGATGCCACTCGTTCGGCAGGCCGAAACCGGAACCCGACGCCCGACCCGTGAAATCGAAGCCGTAGACCTGAGTTCCACCATGCGTCTTCTCCTTCCTCACCCGATTCTCTGCACCGTACTCGAACCAGTGGCTGGTGTATTCCAGAAGATCGGCGTCGCTCAATGAATCAGGATTGACCCCGTTTCCCAGCGCGAGCTTCATTCGTTCCATGCCGTCCGCAAGGACTGCCGCCTTCAGCCCGCCGGTAAAGCCGTTGTCGTCATCGGCAATGTAATAACGATAGTACTCGCGCTCCAGTTCCACCCACTGCGCCGCATTGAGATTGTACTCCTCGATAATGGCGAACTTAAGATTGCCTGCCGGACCCGCGGCAGTCGATCCATCGTGATAAAGGTACCGGACACGCCGAACATTCTGCAGGACCGATCCGCCCGAGGGAAGGATCTGCAGCGTCACGGACTCCTGGCGGCCCTCCTGCCCCCCCGCCTGAGACGCCCCATAGTAGCGGTAGAGAAACGAACTGACTACAGCTCCTCCGACGGCAGCGCGTTGATTCACGGAAACCAGCTGCCCGTTGCCGTTGTAGGCGAGATCCACAGGACGCCCACCGCGGTTCGTGATGCTCTTGAGCTTGCCGCGAAACTGGGGGGCGATCTCCGGGCTGTTGTCATGGAAGGTGCGCCTCACGCCGCCGCGCGTGGTGAAAACAATCTCCCTCCGCTCTGGCACCGCCCGCAAGGTGGACAGCGACGGAAAGGCTGGTATGAGCCCCGCTCCCGTTGGCTTGAACCACTGATGCCGGTTTCCTCCGCCCACCACCACCGTCCGGTCTCCAGTCGCACCCTTCCCGAACTTCAGATACGGTTGCTGACGGATGGAAACTCCGCGCCCGTGGCTGCCCCCGGCACCGCGATTCGTCCAGTTGCTGATGACTCGCGTGTGGCCCCATGCCATGCCGACCGAACGGGCGGAAAGGTCGGTCACCGCGAAGTTGATGCGCCCGGTAGAGTACCGCACAGGAGCCTCGCTTTCCTCGTAGCAACCACCTTCGAGCGGGCAATTCTCAGGCGTTTCTCCCCCGGTCCCGCCTCCATCACCCACTCCAGCTTCTTCACCCTCTTCACAACAACAGGTCTTGTCCGCCTCCTCGTCAGGATAGCCCCCATCATCGTAGTTCGATCCACTCCCTGGAACATCTCC
>CANHUG010000461.1 GCA_947462995.1 Verrucomicrobiales bacterium
CCACCCCAGCCGCACCACCGGCAATTCCTCACGCCTCCCCCACAACCCCAACACCCCGCCCAGCAGCACTCCCCCAGCCGCAAAATACAGAAAATGCTCCACCTTGTCGATGTTCTTCACCGCAATCACAGGCCCCGGCTGGCTCTGCGACGACAACCACGTCAGCAACCCCAGCCAGCAGGCCCACGCCCCCAACCAGAACACCGCCCGCCTCAGCAGCACCTTAACGCCCGCCATTGCCGTGATGCATCTCGTGCTCCAGCCGCTCGCTCAGCCACTGCTTGATCATGCTCTGATAGTTCAGATACCGGCTCCGCGCCAGCCGCTTGATCCTCGCCAGCATCCGCGGATCAAACCTCAGCGTGATCGTCGTGCTCTCCCTCACATCCGGACGGTGCAGCGCCGCATTCATCAGCCGCGCATCCAGCTGATGCACTCCCCACCACTCCGCTTCCTCCTGTTCCGTCTCAAATGCAGGAATCGATGCCCAGTCAATAATTCGGTTCATATCACACAAATTCAGAGTTCTTCCGCTCGTAAAACGCCAGCTCGTCCGACGTCATGTCGCGCGCAAAAATCACCCGGTACTTCTTCCCATCCGTCCAGAAGACCGCAAACACCCCACGGCTCGCCACCGTCTTCCCCAAACTGTAATACCGCGCCGTCGCCGCTTCCCCTCCTCCCTCAGGCAGCAACCGCAGCGAAAACGGATCCTCAAACGACTCCTCCACCTCACGCGGCGTCATCCGCTTGAGATCAAAACAGACGTCCAGCCAGTCAAATTCCATAATCAGTCAGCCGCATTCGCTCAGCCAGCACTCGGCGCACGCTGGATCAACTCGATCTCATACCCCTCAGGCGCATCCACAAACGCAAACACCGACCCGCTCGACGTCACCGTCGGCCCGTCACTCAGCGGATACCCCTTCGCCGCCGCATGCTCCGCAAACGCCCCAAGATCCTCCACCTCAAACGCAAGATGCGTCAGATCAGGCCCCACCACCACCGGCCCGCTCGCGTCATACTGACAAATCTCAATCAGCTCCTCGCTCCCCGGCGCTTTCAAAAACACCAGCTCCGACCCGCGCGGGCTCTTGTGCCGCCTCACTTCCTCCAACCCCAGCACTTCCTTGTAAAAGGCGATCGTCCGGCCAAGGTCCGCGACCCGGTACCGCGTGTGCAGAAGCTTCGTAACCATACCCCCCTCTCTCATGCCCGCCCGCCCGACGCAAGAGACATCGCACCCCCCCCACTCCCCACCATGGGCCCAAGGCGATATTTTTCCACCTCGCCCGTTGACACATCCTCTCCCCTGATTATGGCTCTCCTCCCGCAAGCGCATCCATAGCTCAACGGATTAGAGCATCTGACTACGGATCAGAAGGTTTCAGGTTCGAATCCTGATGGGTGCACCACCCCGCACACGGTCGCTACTCCCCAGCGAATCCATCCTCAGGGGCTCCCACTCTTCATCCCGCAGGGATCACAGCCCGTAGCCGGTGGTTGAGCAACGCGACACCACCGGATTGCCGCCCCCAATCTCCGTCCCATCCAGTCTGCCCCGGACACACTCAGTCCCCGAACAGCGCCGTGCTGAAATACCGGTCCGCTCGATCACAAAGGATCGTCACCACCCGCGCCCCAGGCCCCAGCTCCCGCGCTACCTCCAGCGCCGCCACCACGTTCGCCCCCGACGACGTCCCCACCAGCAGCCCGAACTCCCGGTGCATCCGCCGCGCCATCGCCATCGCCTGCCCCCCAGCCACCCGCACCCGCTGGTCAATCGGCGCCATCCCCAGAATCGGCGGCTCGTAATCCTGCGCCACTCCCTCAATCCGGTGACAACACGGCAACTCCCCGGGCATCAACTCCCCGGACGGCTCCATCGCCACCACCCGCAACCCCGGCCACCGCGCCTTCAACGCCCGGCCCACCCCCGCCAGCGTGCCCCCAGTCCCATACCCGCTAACGAACGCATGCAGCTCCCCGCCACTCTGCGCAATGATCTCCTGCCCAGTCCCCTCCTCATGCTCCTCCGCATTCAGCCGATTCTCAAACTGCCGCGGCAGATACACCCTCGAATCCGCCGCCGCCATCTCCCGCGTCAGCTCAATCCCAGCCTGATAACTCACCCCTCCCTCGAACAAAAACAGCTCCGCCCCCAGCCGCCTCAGCAGGCTCCGCCGCTCCCCGCTCGCCGTCGTCGACATCACCGTCCGCACCCGATACCCCCGCGCCGCACCCACCATCGCCAGACTGATCCCCGTGTTCCCGCTCGTGCACTCCACAATCACACTGTCCGGCCTCAACTCCCCGCTCGCCTCACCCGCCAGAATCACCGCCTTCGCCAGCCGGTCCTTCACACTCCCGCTCGGATTCAAAAACTCCGCCTTCCCCAGCACCGTCACCCCCTCCTCCGCAAAATGCAGCGGCACCAGCGGCGTCCCGCCAATGAGATCAAGGAGTGAATCCGATGGATGCGGCGCGCGTTTCATAGTCAGTCCGGATCATAGCGCCCGATCCCCACCCTTTTGTCTGCCGTCCCCACTCCCTGTACCCTTCGCTCCACAACGGGGTCTCCTTGACGTCAGCCTCTCTCCAGCAACCATCCCCCGTACTGCAGGAGCGCTTGCAAGGTCGCTTTCCCCGCTTTCGCTGCGCAACCACACGGCTTTCCATACCCCCCCCTCGCGCCAGCACCGGCATCACCGCCTCCCCCATTCCCAACCTCCAAATCACCTTGAACATCGCGGACTCTCTGAACATCACTGAAACGGTCTTCAGCTTCGCACTCGTCTGCGGCTGGTTCTTCCTCGGCAAGGAACTCTTCGTGCGCGGTCAGCCAACCTTCGGCCTCCTCATCGCCGTCGGCGCTGCCATGGTCCTCGCCGCCGATACCATGCGGGTCCTCATCGAAGGCCAACCCGGCCCAGACGTCCTCATGATGATCCAGGGCATCGGCATCACCGGAAAACTCATGATCCTCTGGTCACTCTTCCGCGGCCGCCACCACCTCCTCCCCTGACCTCCCTCCCGCACTCGCCGTACACCCCTCCGTCACCACCTCCTCATCCCGTAGGGATGACAGCCTGTAGCCGGGTGGTCGAGCGAGGAACGAGCGATACCACCGGATAACGCCCCATCATGAATTCGCACCCCGGAGGGGTGCCAGCCTGTCGTTGAGCAACGCGACACCACCGGATAACGCCCCAACCCATCACCCTCTCCTCACCCGCATTCCCCTGCCCTCCTCAGAACCGCCACACCAATCCCGCCCGCAGCGTGAAATCCGCGCTCTCCCGGGTCAGCCCGAACCCCGCACCTAACCTCACCAGCACCGAATGCGTTGGCGCAAGATACGCCCCCGCCATCAGCTC
>CANHUG010000462.1 GCA_947462995.1 Verrucomicrobiales bacterium
CACCCAGATCCGCGCCACCCAAGCCCTCGGCTGGTCCCACATCGAAATGCGCAACGTCGAGGTCCCCGGCTTCCCCTCCGGCAACATCCACGACATCCCAGACGACGCCTTCAGTATCCTCGTCGATTCCCTCAGCGCCGCAAACATCTCCGTCAGCGGCTTCGGCTCCACCATCGGCAACTGGGCCAGCAGCATCACCGACGACTTCGCCCTCACCCTCGAACGCGCCACCCGCGCCATCCCCAGAATGCAGCGTCTCGGCACCAAACTCATCCGCGTCATGAGCTACGCCGTCCTCAAAGACGCCGACGGAAACGACCTCCCCGACCAACTCGCCGACGAACGCTTCCACCGTCTCCGCGAACTCAAACGCCGCTTCGACGACGCCGGCCTCGTCATGATCCACGAAAACTGCATGAACTACGGCGGCATGAGCGTCTCCCACGCCCTCCGCACCCTCGACGCCGTCCCCGGCCTCCAATGGGTCTTCGATACCTGCAATCCCATCTTCAATCTCGACCGCGACAACCCGCCCCACATGCAGGACCCATGGGCCTTCTATCAGGCCGTCAAACCTGCCATCGCCCACATCCACATCAAAGACGGCATCTACAACCCCGCCAGAAAAGACGCCGACTACACACTCCCAGGCAAGGGCACAGCCCAGGTCAAGCGCATCCTAACCGACCTCATCGGCAGCGGCTACCAAGGCTTCGTCAGCATCGAACCCCACACCGCCGTCGTCTTCCACTCCGCCGGCCCCTCCACCCCTGACACCGACCCCGACGCCAAAGCCCGCAACCAGTTCGACAGCTACGTCGACTACGGCCACGCCCTCGCCAAACTATTGTAGCCTCCGCACAAGCCACCGTAGCAAGGCCGTCCCGGCCTTGTCTCCGTACAAGCCTCCGCACAAACCACCGTAGCAAGGCCGTCCCACCCTTGTCTCCGTACTAGCAAGCCCGTCACCCCCCCCCAATCCCAAAGGGATTGCGTCCCCCAGCCCAAGGTTGGCCTGCGGCACAAAGGCCTACCCTGGGTCTACCCCAAAACATATCCACAACCCTAACATGGTTGCGCCCTAAACGACCTCCACCGCCCGCCATAACCCATCCCACCCCTCACGGCACCGTCGCCCTAACCCGAAACTCCAGCGTCTCCCCGCCGCGCACCGGCACCGACGCCTTGATTCCCCGGCTGTCATCCCGCAACACCGTCAAATCCTCTCCCGACCACCGCGCCGCCCCCGACCGCCGCACCTCCAGCTTCGTCACCACCCCGACCACACTCGCCGCCGGTCGCATCCATTCCACCGTCTTCACCGACCCGCTCGCCATCACCGTCAGCCCCGGCGGATTCGTCGGCTTCGCCGGATCACTCCCCAGCGCGTACTCCAGCGCATTGCTCAACCCATCCTTGTCAGGGTCATCCTCCGGCTCCGGCATCGACGCAATCTCCGCAATCCCCGCCGCCCACGTGTAATAACTCCGCACCTCCACACGATCAAGGCACGCCATCGCCACCGCCGGATTCGTCCCCGCTCCCGCCTCGTAAACCCACGACAATTCGTGCAGCCCCGCAGGCACCAACACACTCTCATCACGCCACGGCACTTCCCCGCGCCACGCCGCCTGCACCCGCTTCCCATCCAGCAAGACCGAAACCCCGTCCGCTGTCCCCGCACCCGTCACCTTCACCCGGAACAACACCACCGCCGGCCCCTGCACCGCCACCGTCGCCGCCGCCGACCTCCCCGCCACCAATGGCGGCGACCGCAGCACACTCCCGCCCACCCCATCCACCGCATCCTCCCCATACCATCCCGACCCGCTCTCCCCACCCCAGAACAACCCCGCATTATCCACCGCCTCCCCAACCGGCACCGTCGCATCGACCCAGCACGCCACCTCGTCGCTCCCCTCTGCATTCTCCGCCTTCAAATTCACCAGCCAACGCCCGCGCCTCATCGGCTGCCCCGCCAGCAACCCACTCACCGGATCCACCGCCACCCCCTCAGGCAATCCCGTCGCCGCATAACCCAACCCCGCCCCACCCACCACCAGCGGCCACCGGATCACCCCGTCCCGCCCCGCCCCCACTCGCCTCAATTCCCCGAAAAACGGCCGCACCTCGCTCCGCAACCGGACGTCATCCAGCCGCACCACCGCATCCCCGCGATACGGCACCGCCCGCCACCGCACCTCATGCACCCCCGCCGGAATCACCACCCACGACCGCCGCCACGTCTCCACCCCTTCCGCCAACCCCAACACCTCCCGCACCACCCCATCCACCATCACCCGCATCCCCCCGCGCTCCACCAGACTCCACCAACTCATCACGTCCGGCCCAGTCACCGTCGTCGTCAGATCCGACCACCCCGTCGCCGCTCCCGGCACGCCCGCCAAAAGACTGTCGCCACCCCCGCGCCCGCCCCCCGCCTGCGGCTGCCACGCCCCATTCCCACCCGCCGGCTCACTCGCAAATACCAGCACATCATTGTCCGCCGCCGTCGCCAGATTCAGCGGCTCCGTCACATCCCACGTCACCGCAAACTCCCGCACCTCCCCGCCAGCCGTCGTCGCCGTAAACACCGTCCGCCACCGCCCAACCCGCGTCACCTGACCCATCACCACCCCAGTCGACGCCACCAACCCAAGCCCCGGCGGCATCACCGACGGCACCTTCACCCCCCAACGCACCGCCCCCGGCTGCATCGCCAACTGCGTCTGCACCACCGCCCCCTTGTTCACCGCATGCCACGGCTCACCAGCAAACCGCAACCCAGTCTCACTCTTCAAACTCACCCAGTCCAGCCAAGCATCCGTCGCCACACTCCCACTCTGACTGTACACCCACCGCACCGTGTGCACCCCCGCAGGCAAATCCACCACCCCGCGCTGCCACCGACCCTCCACCGTCGCCGCACACGCCAACCGCTCCACCCCATTCACCCGACACGCCATCCGATTCACCCCGCCACTCCGATGCGCCCAGAAAAATGACACCTGCTCCGGACCCGTCACCTGCGCCTCAATCCACGCCTCCCCAGCCCCAGTAAACGTCGGCGACCGCATCCCATCACCATTGTCCACCGTGTTCACCGCCTCAAAATGCGTTCGCCATCCCGCACTCCCAGAACTGCTCCCCGAAAAAAATTGCACACTCGTCGTGTCCAATCGCCACTGCAGCGGCGTCTGCGCCACCACCCTCGCCCCACCCGTCAGTAGGACGCTCACCAGCCACCACCAGCTAAACTTCAGGGATTTCATCACACACAAAACGCGCCCCGTCACCCAACGAACGCATTTGGGGGGGGGGGGGGGGGGGGGGGGGGGGGGGGGGGGGGGGGGGGGGGGGGGGGGGGGG
>CANHUG010000463.1 GCA_947462995.1 Verrucomicrobiales bacterium
ATCCCGGCCTCGACTCCCGTCGGACTCCCCGGCCCGATGTCCGTCACCGGCGGCAGGCTGTCAGGATAATACGCCGGCCACTTCCCGGATCCCGAACGCCACCCGAACTCGCTGCCGGGCATCGCCTGACAAATCCGCGTCGGACGATACCACGGGGTCCCCACATCCCATTCCATGTCGGCATCATAAGTGAACAGGTCGCCCGTCGCGTTGAACGCCACATCGTACTGATTCCGGTACCCCATCGACACCAGCTCCCACTCCTTCCCGTCAAAATCCGTCCGGCACATCCAGCCACCCGGAGCCAGAATCCCCGCCGCGTGCCCGTTCGCATCCCACATCCGTGGCACCAGATGATCTTCCTGCCACAACCGCGGCACCCGGCTCTTCTCCGGATTCGGAATCTTCGTGTGGTTCCCGCCAATCACATAAATCGACTTCCGGTCCGGCGCCGCAATCACCGCATGCGGCCCGTGCTCACCACCACCATCAATCGGCCGCAGCAGTTGCTCCTCATCATACTGGTCGTCCCCATTCGTGTCCCGCAGACGATACAGCCCCGGATTCGGCCCGTTCGTCACCACATACAGCGCGCCATTGATGTGCAGCAATCCCTGCGCGTGCCCAGCCTTCGTCTTCAGCGCCTCAACCTCCGGCTCAACCCCATCCTTCAGCGTCACCCGGAACAATCCACCCCCTTGGTCACCCGTAATCAGCCGCCCTTTGTCATCCACCGTCATGCTCACCCACGACCCCTGCTCGCCCTTCGGCACCGAATACAGCAACTCCGCCTTGAACCCCGGCAGCACCTTCACTTCCTCCGCCGCCAGCAGGCTCCCGCCGCCCCCCTTCCCTGCACCCGTAAACACATCCCCCCACGGGGCATCCCCAAGCTGCGCCACCTTCACCGCCGGCTGCCAGAACGCATCCGCAGTCTCAGGCTTCTCCCAGCCAGCCCCCGGATCCGCCGCAACCACCTTCCACGTCGTGTCCGACTCCAGCAGCACCGCTTTCCCGCGCTCCACCCGCACCACCAGCCCAGCCATGTCGCTCGCATCATTCCCAGCCTTGATCGCAATCGTATTCGCTCCCGGCTTCAGGAACTTCTCCGCATTGATCCGCTTCGGCGTCGCCCACTCGTCCCCGCGACCCGCAAACTCCCCGTTGATCCACAACTCCCACGTGTTGTCCGCAGAAACCGACAGCCGCGCTCCCTTCGCCGGACCCTCAAGGTTGAACGTGCGCCGCACCCAGATCGTCTGGCCAGGCTTCGCCTTCGGTGCCGCCCAGATCCACTGAGGCTTGGCTTCAACCGCCGCCACCAATGCCGCAAACGGCAGGAGACGCAGGAGGGGGAGAATAGGATGTTTTTTCATCGGAATGGGCGGGATTAAAGATTTCGCAGGCGGATGGCAAGCAACGCCGCACACCACCCCGAATTATCACCCAACGTCCATCCCCCAAAGTTTCTCCCCACCCACCAACCGCCCCGTCCAAGCCATGATTGAAAAATCCCTGCAATCACCGATCCCCCGCAACACGCAAAGTAGCATAGGCATCTTGCCTGTGACCTCAATGCCGAAGTCTCAATCTGGAAGCCACGGCATCCAGAAAGAGGCCGCAGCCCTCGGGGCGACAGGCTTTGCCGCTGCTACAAACACGCACACTGGCACAGGCATCTTGCCTGTGACCTCACCCACCTTACTTCGTCTTCGCCGTGTCCTTCGGCCCGCTCTTCGCGGCACTGTGCTCCACCAGATCCTGGATAATGCGAAGGGTCTCCAGCTTGCCCGGATCAAACCCGTGCGGGAACTCGTCCTCCGTGTCCTCAGCCTCTTCCTCGTCATCAAGCTTCGGCAACACTGGCTTCGCCTCCTTCTTAACCTCACTGTCCAGCTTCAACTGGGCATCCCCGGCATTCTCCAGCGTCAGCGGATACACCTTGAACGGATCCCCCACCTTGGCCGCCTCCGCCACACGCTGCTTACGCTCCTCGCTCTGCGCCTTGTTCCGCGCCTCGTTCGCCTTGTCCTCCGCCAACCGCGTCTCCTCATTCAACGACACCACGTTCTTCTTGATCAGGTCCCGCGTCCTCTGAATGTACTCCCGCACATACCCGTAGTCCTTGTCCGACGCCACCCGCGCCGCACTCTTCTCCTTCAACGGCACAATCGGCAGAGGATTCGCTGCCGACATCTCGTACGGCAGTTTCTCAATCTTGTCGTATGGCAGCGGGTCCTTCAGGAACCGCTCGCCCACATCCATCGCATCATACCGCGATGGCAGCACAATGTCAGGCTCCACCCCCTCGTTCTGCGTCGACCCGCCACTGATCCGGTAAAACTTCGCAATCGTCACCTTCAAACTCCCCGCACGATCCCGCTGACTGAACACCGGCATGTGCTGCCCCACGTCCAGCAGGGTCTGCACCGTCCCCTTCCCGAACGTCGACTGATCACCCACAATCACCGCACGACCGCAATCCTGCAGCGCCGCCGCGAAAATCTCCGACGCCGACGCCGACGCACGATCCGTCAGCACCGTCAGCGGTCCATCATAAACCGGCTGCCCCTTCCAGATCCTCGGCTCCCGCCGGTCCCGGCTGTCCCGCTGCTGCACCACTGGACCCGGCTTGATGAACAAGCCCGTCAGCTTGATCGCCTCATCCAGCGACCCGCCCCCGTTCCCGCGCAAATCCAGCACCAATCCCGCGACATTCTCCTTCTCCAATCGATTCAGGATGATCTTCACATCCTTCGTCGCACTCCGACCATCACGGTTCTCCATGTCCGCATAAAACGAATCCAAGTTGATCCACCCGATCCGCACCGGAGCCGCTCCAGCCTTCCCTTCAGGCGTCACCTCAATCAACTCGCCCTTCGCCAGCGTATCCTTCATCTCCACCTTCGCACGCTGAATCAGCACTTCCCTCGTCACCATCGGGTCATCCTTCGGCTGAATCCTTAAACGCACCACCGTCCCCTCATCACCACGCACCTTCTCCACAATCTTCTGCAGCTTCATCCCCTCAATGTCCTCCATCTCCCCATCCACCCCCTGCGCCACCGCGATGATCATGTCACCCATCTTCACCTGACCGCTCTTGTCTGCAGGCCCACCGACCACCACCGACCGAATCTCCGCCGCCCCGTCCTTCGACTGCAGCACCGCGCCAATCCCATAGAGCGCCTTCTTCATCTCAATGTCGAACTGCCCCTTCTCAGGCGCACTCATGTACTCCGAATGGGGATCATAAGCCGCCGTGATCGCCGACAGAAAGAAATTCGTGATGTCCTCCTCGTCGTTCTCCACGATCGCATCCAGAAACCGCTTGTGACGCTTCAGCACCTTCTGCTCAGGCGTGTCC
>CANHUG010000464.1 GCA_947462995.1 Verrucomicrobiales bacterium
AGAAGTGAGAGGTGCTTGTTGGGAGGGCGGGTAGGCGCACTCCGTGCGCGGAGAGAGCTGTAATTCTGACAGCAGTCCAGAGCCTGCGGCTGCTTGTTCGGAGAGGTGGCGTCCCTACAGGACGCTGGATTCTTTTATTGGTGTTAACCTGGGGCGATTGCCCCAGGCTGGTATAGGTTGTCCCTTTGGGACAAGTGGATGATGGCGGGAAGCGAGTACAGAGCGTCAGTGCCCGGGGCTTGTTCGGAGAGGGCTTGGACGGAGGGGGTGTGTCAGGTGCTGTAGACTTCGGCGACTTCTGGGGGGACGAGTTTTTTCCAGCGTTCGTCGCCTTCGTTGAGCATGCGGCGGATGTCGGTCGTCCAGAATTGGAGGACGTCGCGGTTGGCGCTGCCGGCGATGCTGATGATGCGTTCGTTTTCTGTGAGGTAGGCGAAGAGACTGCGGAGGTTTTCGGGGATTTCGGCGCGGGAGACGGGTTTGACGAGGCCGGTTTCGCGATCGAGGACAGGATAGACGTAGAGGCGGAGCTGGTGTTTGAAGAGACGGCCGAAGTTTTCGAGGATGCCGCCGGGGAGGTCGTCGTACCATTTTTCCTGGAAGAGTTTTTCGAAGACATCGACGCTGAGGACGAGGCCGACTGGTTCCTGGGTGTAGCGGCTGAGGTAGGAGCCGAGGCGGTGGAAGGCGCCGAAGCGGGAGATGAGGACGGATTTCCCTAGCCTCTGGAGGGCGGAGGCGCGTTTGAGGAAGTCCTCGTGGGTGACTTCGCCGACTGGGGAGAAGAGATTGTTCATGGAGAACTCCATGAGTTCGACCCATGGGGTGTCCGGGGAGGCGAGTTGTTTGCGGAATTCGACGGCGGCGCTGGCGAGCATGTCGGTGTGGACGAGCGTGGCCGGGTTGAAGCTACCGCGGAGGACGAGGACGGGTTTTTTGTAGAGCCGTTCGCTGACCTGCATGACCTCGCCTTCAGCGGTGAAGAAGGCGGCGTCGGTGAGGCCGCTTTCGACGAGCTGGAGGGCGACCTCGCGGTTGTCGACCTGGGCGAAGTCGGGGCCGTGGAATTTGAGCATGTCGACCTCGACCGAGCCTGGGCGGAGTTCTTCGGTGAGGGATTCGATGAACGTGCGGAGCGAGTGGCGGTGGTAGAGGGCGGCGTAGACGAGATTGACGCCGAGGACGCCGAGGGCGCGCTGCTGTTCGAGATTGGTGTCGTCGGTGAGACGGACGTGGAGGAGGATTTCGTTGGCTTCGCCGAGTGGTCGCGTCTGGAGGCGGATGCCGAGCCAGCCGTGGCATTCGGAGGTGGCGGAGTCCGAGTAGGCGCGGGCGCGGACGGTATTGCAGAAGGCGAAGAACGTGGTGGTGGGGCCGCGTTTGGGGGAGAGCCGTTCGACGAGGATGTCGAATTCGTGGGCGAGCATGGCCTGGAGACGTTCCCGGGAGACGTAGCGCGGTCCTGCGCCGTAGATGGAATCGCTCATGGTCATGTCGTAGGCGGACATGGTTTTGGCGATGGTGCCTGAGGCGCCGCCGACTTTGAAGAACCACGCGGCGGTTTCCTGACCGGCTCCGATTTCGGCGAAGGTGCCGTATTTGGAGGTGTCGAGGTTGAGCTGGAGGGCTTTGTCGCGGGTGGAGAAGGAGGGCGATCGGGCCATGATGGCGGAGGCTAAAGACGATTGCGTGAAAAGCGAGTGCAGAGGAAGGCGGTGTGGATGCAGAGGAGATTCAGCCGGATTCGTGCCATCGCGAGGGGATGGCTGGTGGGTGTGGTACTGTTGGGGGTACGAACGGGGGTGGCGGGAGCGTTGCCGAATGTGGTGGTGATTTTCTGTGATGATCTGGGGTATGGGGATCTTGGGGTGTACGGGGCGAAGGGGTGGCGGACGCCGAATCTGGATCGGATGGCGGCGGAGGGGCGGAAGTTCACGAGGTTTTACGTGAGCAGTGCGGTGTGTTCGGCGAGTCGGGCGGCATTAATGACGGGGAGTGCGCACAGTCGGGTGGGGGTGCACGGGGCGTTTGGGCCTGGGGATCGGCGGGGATTGGCGGCGGAGGAGACGACGATGGCGGAGATGTTGCGGGCGAAGGGGTATGCGACGGCGATTTTCGGGAAGTGGCATTTGGGGAGACCGGAGGGAATGCTGCCGCTGGCGCAGGGTTTTGATGAGTATTTCGGGCTGCCGTATTCCGGTGACATGTGGCCGAAGCATCCGGAGACCCCGAAGGCGTATCCGCCGCTGCCGTTACTGGAGGGGACGAAGGTGTTGCGGACTCTGGACGATCAGAGCGATCTGACGGCGGAGATCACGGCGCGGGCGGTGCGGTTCATCGGGGAGGCGAAGGAGAGGCCGTTTCTGTTGTATGTGCCGCATCCGCAGCCGCATGTGCCGTTGTATTGCAGCGAGCGGTTCCGGGGGAAGTCGGGGGGTGGGATGTACGGGGATGTGATTGAGGAACTGGACTGGTCGGTGGGGGAGATTCTGGGGGCGTTGCGGGCGAATGGGTTGGATGAGCGGACGCTGGTGGTGTTCACGTCGGACAACGGGCCGTGGCTGAGTTACGGCGAGCATGCGGGGACGACTGGGGGATTGCGGGAGGGGAAAGGGACCTCGTGGGAGGGAGGGATCCGGGTGCCGTGTGTGATGCGATGGCCTGGGGTGATTCCGGCGGGGAGCGAGTGCCGGGAGCCGGTGGCGACGATTGATCTGCTGCCGACGGTGGCGGCGCTGACTGGGGCGGCGCTGCCTGCGGGGCGATTGGATGGAATGGATGTGCGAGCGGCGGTGGAGGGACGCGGGCCGGTGCCGGAGCGCGAGTTGTTCATCCGTTATGCGGACAACGAGTTGCAGGCGGTGATTGCGGGTCGTTGGAAGCTGGTGCTGCCGCATGCTTACCGGACGTTAGGGGACCAGGAGAAAGCGAAGGGGGGGATTCCGGTGAAGTACCGGATGGCGAAGGTGGGGGTGCCGGAGCTTTACGATCTGGAGAATGATCCCGGGGAGAAGCGGGATGTGGCGGCGGAGCGGCCGGAGGAGGTGGCGCGATTGCTGGGGCCGGCGGAGCGGTCGCGGAAAGAGTTAGGGGATTCGCTGACGGGAATAAAAGGAGAGGAGAACCGGCCGGTGGGGATGGTGAAGTGAGTTGGTGCTAGTGCAGCCCGTCTTGCAGATGGTGTCTTCTGATTTTGTGGGAAGGAAGGAGGATTGAGCCGCACTGCGGAGTGGGTAGGGGACGGGTCTTTTTCCCGATTCCTGTGTTGCTCGTCGGTTGCGAATGCTGATTCGCGCCCTCCTCGCGCCTAGGACTCGGAAAAAATCCCTCGTCCATAAGACACCATCTGTAAGACGGACTACACTA
>CANHUG010000465.1 GCA_947462995.1 Verrucomicrobiales bacterium
CAATCCAGTCATGGGCTGTTTGTCCGTCGACGTCCTGGTACGAGCGGATGCCGCAGTCATTGGTGAAAAGGACTTCATTGATGAGCGGATGCGCCTTGGCATGGCCGTAGGGCATGTCGTGCTGCTCGTAAGCGTCGAGGACGTCGTCGTTGTCGGAGTCCTGGGAGACGAGGGGATCGGTGTGAGTGTAGGCGAGTTCCGCGAAGTCCGGGATGCCGTCGCCGTCCGTGTCCTCGGGAGTGAAAGGGTCGGTGTGGGTAGTGGCCACCTCGTCATGATTGGAGATGCCATCCCCGTCGATGTCACCATTCGCGCCGGCGGTAATATTGGTGGCGATTGAGTAGCGGAGTCGGAGGTAAGTGCGGCCTGTCGAGCAGGAGAACCCGTTGGAAAGGTTGATACCCGAGCCGAGTTGCACGTCAGGCAAATAGGTCCAAGTCTGGAGGTCGGTGGAGCACTCGATGAAGTAGAGTCGTCCGGCCACGCCCGGCCATGTGAGCTCGAAGCTGTTGGGCGTCGGGAGCGCAGTGATCTGGGGATTGGCCTGGGACTGCGCCATGATTCGGTGTGCGGGAAGCAAACCGATTGAGAGCACAGCACTGATTAGCGGGAGCTTAAGGTGGTTCATCGCAGAGGGTGGGCTTGGGGTCACTCGGCGGATGGGGTAGCGGGAGCGGTCTCGCGGCTGGTTTCGGGCGGGGGTATGATGTGCCAGAAGCGGATTTCGGCGGGGCGGGGCTGCTGGGGATTCTCGCGCTCCCATTTTGCGACGGCCTGCTGACGGGCGAGCTGTGCGGCGTGCGTGGCGGCGAGTTGTGCGGATTCCTTCTGATAGATCACGGAGAGGGCGCGAAGTGGCTCCGTGGCGGCAGCGTTGGCGGGATCGCCTTTGGTGATGAGGTATCCTGCGTGGAGGTCAGCGGGAGGAGGAGGCTTCCGTTCGAGGGCGCGGCCTGCGGCGGGGTGGGCTAGGCCGATCACCGTGTACTGAGTGCGGCCGACTTCGAAATCACCGACGATGTTGATGGTAGTGAGGTCGTGCGGCAGCCATGCTTCGTAATCCTGATAGCCGCTGGCGGTATCGCCGGTGCTCCATGTGACCAGGGAGACCCCGCCGGGGTACACGGTGATGGTAGGAGAAAACAGCTGAACGCTCCGCGGGGCGTCGGCCCGTATGGCATTGCGCTGTTCCTCGGTGAAGGCAGGAACGATGCGCGGCTGGGGAGGCGATTTCGGCAAGGCTGGTGGTTCGATGCGGGAAATGATGAGCGGTGCGCCATTGGCGCCTTGCGGCACCGTGACTTGTGCGATGACCCGGGCGGCTTTGACGGCTTCGGGTAACTCGGTGGGGGAAGGTCGGCTGGCTTTGAGGTCCTCGGATAGTGTGGCGGCATCCAACGGAGGAGGGTCTGCAAACACTGCGGCGGTGTCGTCAGCGCAGACGGTAACCGGAACGAGGATGGACAGGAGGGAACAGAATCGAGCTGCGGCTTTCATAGCGCTGACAACAAACGGGCATTTCAATGCTTGTGCAAGCGGATAGGATTCGTCAACTTGAGAGGGGTGTCGCGCCCGGCTCAATTGGATCCCATCGAACGGACGGTCGTTTTTCTCCTGAGAGAGGAACGATTGCGTCAGGGGGTGTCCGCGACCCGGCTGGCGGCGCAGATTGGAGTGAGCCGGACGACGATCACGCATCTGGAGAGCGATGATGCCAGGCCGACGTTATGGGTGCTGCTGAAGGTTGCGGGAGGGTTGGGCGTGGAGCTTGATGAGTGCCTGCGCAGGGCGCAAACGGCCCACGAGTGAGGATGGCAAGTCCGAGGAAGCGCGCATGGGTGCGGGCGGGCCAACTAACGACGAGCGGCCATCCGTCTGCGCGGGACAGGGGGCCGCCCGAAGTCGAATGTGCGCGAGTGGGCAGACCTCTGGAAGGTCTCGTTCCCGGGCTGGGTTCTCGCGCCCAGTTGGGGCGCGGGGATATATAATCGGGGCATCCCAGGGCCTTCGCTTTGCGGCGTCCCTGGGCTTGGTTCTTGGGGCCCGTTGGGCCGGAAGGGTTGGGCGTGTGGGGAGACAAGGCCGGGACGGCCTTGCTACGGTGGCTGCCGCTAGGGTTGAGACGAGGGCGGGATGGTGTTGAAGACGGTGGGGGGCGCTGGGAAGCGTGGAGTGCTGGTACGGAGACAAGGCCGGGACAGCCTTGCTACGGTGGCATACGCTGATTGCAGGGATTACTCAGATGCTGCCTTGGGTTGGGGCTGGGCCGGCGATGCGGGCCATGGAGAAGTCGTAGGCTGTGAATTCGAGGATGACGCGATCGCCGACGGAGCAGGTGTGGGCGGGGGAGGATTTGCCGGGGAGGTGAGCGATGAGGGGCCAGCCGTTAGGGGCGATGGCGTCCCATGAGTGGCCGTCGGGTCGAGCGGCTAGGAGCGTGCCGGTGGAGCGGATGGGGTTGGGGGCGGGCATGGGAGTGAGGAGTTAGGATCGGCGGTCAGGTGGCGTTGCGTTTGAGGAGATCGCGGAGGGCATTGAAGCCGGATTTGGCTTCATCGACGGAGACTGGGGCGCGGCGGATTTCTTCCCATGTGTGAGGCTGGACCCAGTTGCGGTCGAGTTCGCGGAGGAACGTGCTGGGCTGGCAGGGTTGGCGTTCGCCCCATTTGAGGCGGGAGCCGCAGTAGGTGATGGTGAGCCGTTTCATGGCGCGGGTGATGGCGACGTAGAGGAGACGGCGTTCCTCGTCTTTGGTGCCTTCGTCGGCGGAGCGTTTGTGAGGGAAGATGCCTTCTTCGAAGCCGGGGATGTAGACGACTGGGAATTCGAGTCCCTTGGAGGCGTGGACGGTGATGAGACTGACGCCTTTTTGTTTTTCAAGTTCGTCGCCGGAATCGCGGTCATCGTCGAGGCCGACGGAGGCGAGGAAGTCGATGAGATCGGTTTCCGAGCGGATGTTGCGTTCCTTCATGGACTCGAGGAGTTCGAAGATGGCTTTTTCGCGCTGGGCTTCTTCCTCGGGGTCCTTGCATTGGCGTTTGAGCCATGGGATGTATTCGATGGCGTCGAGGAGGGCCTTGAGGTAGGCGGACATTTCGGGGTATTGTCCGGTGAGACGGTCCTGCCATTCGCGCAGGAAGGTGGTGAAGGAGGCGACGGCGGAGCGACTGCGAGCGGATAGGGAGGCGGTGAAGCCCTCGTTTTCGAGAGTGGTGGAGATGGGTTCCTTGCGGGCGGCGCTGGCTTCGAGGACGGCTTCGATGACGGATTCGCCGATGCCGCGCGGGGGAGTGTTGATGATGCGGAGGAGGTTGATGTCGTCGCTGCGGTTCACCATGAGGTGGAGCCATGCGAGGGCGTC
>CANHUG010000466.1 GCA_947462995.1 Verrucomicrobiales bacterium
CCGTCCCGCAGAACCGTCAGCGGCACCACCCCGTCCCGCGGCCCCATCACCTCCGTCTCTATCAGAAACGGCTCGCCCGCCCTCACCCGCGGCGGCAGCGACAACCGTCTTACCCGGAAATCATCCCCGTCCCGCCCCGGCAGCAATCGCACATCCAACGGCACGCGCTCCGCCTGCAATCGCTCCGCCAGCCCGGCCAGCGGCTCCGTACTGTACCCGTCCGTGAACACCAGTACCCGCGACGCCTTGTCAGGATCACGCATCGCTAGCGTATTCTGCACCGCCAGCGCCGTCCGGCTCAGCTTCCGCCCGCCCGTGTACGGGCCCCTGGCATTCAATTCCTGCGGCACCACGTCCGCCGCATAATCCACCCACCGCACCCTGTCATCCCGGTGCCGCCGCCCGCGCTCCAGCAGCTGCTTCCACTCCGGCAGCGCCGCGTCCGCATCACCTCCAGTACTCTCCGATCGATCCACCAGCACCCACAAATCCATCCCGTGCTTCATCAATCGCGCCCGCGGCTGCGCCAGCAGCACCACCGCCACCACCGCCACCAGCGCCCGCAACGGCCGCCTCAACCCTAGCACAGGCCACAACCATGCCCCCAGCCCCAGCACCGGCAGCAGCAGCAACCACTCAGGTGTCACCAGTTCCATCATCAGGGCTTCTCAGGTTCCTCCAGCACGCCCCCACCCTCCACCGCCGCTCCCCCACCCGCAAGCCCGGCCTTCTCCTTCAACGCCGCAATCCTCTCATCCAACTCCCGGATCCGCCGCCGCGTCGTCTCCAGCATCTCCCCTACCGCCGCCCGCAACTCCGCCGTCTCTTCCTCCGTCAACCCCTCCGGGATCGTGATCGCCTCATCGCCCGGCCTCCGGTAATACTCCAGCGCCGTCTCCAGATCCACCGTCCGCAACTCGTCACTCTGCATCGCCGCCGCAATCCGCTCCTTTAACGTCACCCTCCCCTCCCCAGGCAAAACCATCGGCGTCGCCGCCCGCTCAATCCGACGCTCCAGCAGCCGCACCAGGATCTCCCGCTCAACCGTGAAATACCCGCGCTCCAGAAAATGAAACAGGCTGCACAACCGCTCGTGATCCAAGGTCTCCGGATCCAGCTCCAGAAATCCGTCAAAGTGATTCTCCACATGCACGCGCTGCCGCTCCGCCAACTCGCTCTGCAGCGCCGTCACCTGCTCCCTCACTCCCTGCCACGCCGCCACCCACGCCACCACCTCCGGCTGCGGATTCACCGCCCGCCGCGGCTCAGGCAACACCGGCACATACCTCCCCGCCGCCGGCTTCTCCTCCACCGGTCGGCACGACGCCACCATCCCCAGCACCACAACCGCCGCCATCCCCTGCACTCCAGCCATCGCCTTCATTCCCGCGCCCTCAAATCATAACACAACAACCGCGACGGCTTCCCTGTCTGCCGGTCAGGTTCATTCTGACTCACATACAGCAGCCCCCGACTCAACGCCGGCAGGGTCCAGCTCTGCGTCGCCACAAACAACTGCGCACTCGACTCCACTTTCGCTCCCTCCGGCTTCAGATCCAGCCAGCACAAGGTCCCCCATTCCCCCAGACACAGAAAACTCCCGTCCACCCGCAGCAGGCTCCCACGGAACAACCCCACCGGAATCTCCTCCCCGGTCGGATACTTCAGCGGAAAATCAAACCGCCGCGCCCACTTCCGCGCCCCGTCGCTAGCCGCATGACACACTAGCTCGCTCTGCCGGTCCTTCTCCCCACTGAATCCGTACAAATGGCCCTCATGATATACCGGGGTCGTCCAGTGCGCCCCGAAATCCGCAGCCTTCCACACCGCCGCTAACTTCATGTCAGGCCCAGCCTCCAGCATCACCCCGCCATTGTACGGGCTGTCCCGATCCACATACGCCTGCGTGATGAACACCCGACCCGGCCCGCACAGCACCGGACTCGCCGCATTCACACTCGGATAACGCCGCGCCCGCCAGAAAAACGGTTCGTCCGTCACCCCCGTCGCCGGATCAATGCTCAGCAAGCCTCCCGTCGACGGCTCGCTCTTCCCGCCCGCAAACACCAGCACGCGCTTCTTTCCACGCACCTCCCACGGAATCGGCGACGCATAACTCTGCCCCCACTCGTGCTTCGTCGTCCACTTCAACTCCCCACTCCCCAGATCAAACGCCGCCACACACCGCTCCCCGCCCCCACCCAGATTCACCACCACCAAACCATCCACCACCAAAGGCGTCGCCCCCGACCCGAAAAAATACTTCGGCACTTCATACTCCTTCTCGCAGTCGTGCTCCCACACCAGCTTCCCTGTCTCCAATTCCCGGCACTGCAGTCGGCTCGCCACCCCGAACGTCACCACTTTCCCCCCGCTCACCACCGGAGCCGCCCGCGGTCCACTCCCATACCCGAAATCATCCCGGTAATCCACATCGCAACTCTCCCGCCACCACCGCTTCCCCGTCGCCGCATCCAGACAATCAAGGGTCTCCTTCCCTCCGGTATTGTGAAACAGCAGTAACCGCTCCCCGACAATCGCCGGACTCGCATAACTCTCCCCCTTCTCACATTCCCACACCAGCGGTGGCCCGCCCGCCGGCAACGCATGATTCAACTTCGTCTCCGCCGACACCGGCCTGTCCTCCAACCCCAGAAACCGCGGCCAGTCACCCGCCCGAGCTCCCGCCGCCAACGGCCCCGCCGCCTTGTGAAAGGTCAGTCCGTCCCACGACGCAGGCTCCGCCGCAACCGCCGCCGTACTCAGAAAAACTGTCAGGATCAATCTCGCATGCACGCGCCATCATCCCCCGCCACTCCCCGCGCGCAATCGCTCACACACCCGCACCCCCGCACGCCTCCCCAATCGCCAGCCCCAGCGCCCGCACCGCCAACTCCACCTCCCCCTCCGTACAGCACAACGGCAGCATCACCACCAGCGTGTCCCGCACCGGCCGGGTCAGCAATCCATGCTTCCGCGCCGCCACACACACCCGCATCCCCATCTGCTCCCGCCATTCCCACCGCTCACCCGTCGCCGCATCCCGCACGACATCAATCCCCGCAATAAACCCGCACTGCCGCACATCCCCCACATACCTCCGCTGCTCATCCCGCAACCGCCCCAACTCCCGCTCCAGCACCTCCATCAGCGGCCCCAGTCGCTCCAAGGTCCGCTCCCGCCGGAATACCTCCAGCGACGCCAGCGCCGCCGCACACCCCAGCGCATGCCCGCTGTAACTGTGCCCGTAAAAGAATGTCTTCATCTCCTCCACCCGCCCCAGAAACGCCTCAAACACCGTCTCCGTCGTCATCGTCGCCGCCAGCGGCATGAACCCTCCCGTCAATC
>CANHUG010000467.1 GCA_947462995.1 Verrucomicrobiales bacterium
CCCACCAATGGCCTGGCGGCCTACCCCCTCGGCAGTGCGGTGAAAATGGCACGCTGCGCGCCCGAGCGCAAAGTGAAGTTACTTCCTCCACCGCACCGGCCCCCGGTTCTGCGCTTGCTTGCTACGGGGGGGCGTGGCGCTAGCGGTTACTTGATGACGCGGGTGGCGGCTTGTGTTTTGAGCCATTCCTCGCGTTTACGGACGAGTTCCTCGTATTGTTTGCGGATGCGCTCGTTGTTGCGGGCGTCTTTGGTGAGGAACGTATTGTTAGATCCGTAGCGGCTCCATGGGCCGTCGGGGACTTCTGATTCTTCGCAGAAGCGCCAGTCGCAGCGGGCTCCGGAGGAGATGCCGAGGAAGTCGCGGACGGCAGGGGAGACGTCGAGGCCAGCGCCGTTGTTTTCCTTGTTCATGGGCTGGCTGCCGCCGAAGACGTAGGCGTGGTCGCTGGTGGTGAAGGGGCCGCAGTCCTGCCATTGGGCGAAGCAGGTTTTGTTGCCGCAGCGGATGGAGAGCCAGACGTCCTTGCAGACGCTTTTGGAGCCATCGGCTTTACGGGCTTTAAACCATGGGATGCGGCGTGCGACTTCGGGGTTGGTGAGGTCGTTGAAGGGGAGGGCGACGTAGAACGGGTTGAGGCCTGGGGTGAAGCCTTTTGGGCAGAAGTCCCATGTGCGGGCGTCGCGGTCCGGGTTGTCGTAGCCGCCGAAGTTGAGTTGCCATTGGCGGTCCCAGCTGCTGGCGTGGTTGGGGACCGGGTTATTTTCGGATGGTTGTTCGCCGATCCAGAAGATGGTGGTGACGATGTCCTTGCGCCACGGGTATTTGGGGGCGGCGTCGCGGGCGCGGGTTGGGGCGTAGACGCGAGGCATGGGGGCCATGGCACCGATGGCACCGCGGGCACCGGAGGAGGTGGCGGCGGCGGGTTTTTCCGATGTGGCGGGGGCCGAGGGTTTGGTGGCCGGTTTTGTCGCTGGTTTGGCGGCGGGTTTCTGGGAGGCCGCGGGTTTTTTGGAGGACGAGGACGAGCCGGATTTGGACGATTTTTTGGTGGAGATGTCTGCGAAGCTAGATCCGGCCGAGAGCGTGAGCGCGAGCGCCACGGACGGGACGAATGAGAGGATTGGCTGCAGACGGCGCATGACAGGGAGGAAAGACAAGAAGGACGGTGAGTTTGCCGTGGCGGGGTGGGTCCGCAACGGGAAACCGGGAGGTTGCTGGGGAGTCAGCGGGGAGGTACCGGGGAGGGGGTGGGATTGGCTTAGTGGCTCTCTAAGGTGAAGGGAGGAGACCGGGCGAGGACGGCGCGGATTATCCTGCGCCCGCCGCCCATCTGGTGAGTCGCGCCAGAATGGTGACCCGCTCCCCTTTGCTACAACTGGACAGAAGGGACTTCACTTCTGCCTCCACGATTGCGGGGTCTTTTGGTTTCTGCATGCCGCTGTCGGTACGCTCAGCCCTTCGACGTAGGTCCGCGTCCAGAAGGACGCGGGAGATCGTATATACAGGCGCACCCATGGCGCGACCCTCCGCTTCGACGAAGGCGATTATGTGGTCATCGGAGCACCCCTCCTTCTTCTTTGCCGTCACGATGGCTGCGAGTCTGACGCGAACTTCATTCATACCGGTTCTTCATATTGGGTTGTCGTAGCCGCCGAAGTTGAGTTGCCATTGGCTGTCCCAGCTGCTGGCGTGATTCTGGACCGGGTTATTTTCGGATCGTTGTTCGCTGATCCAGAAGATGGTAGTGATTTCTGCGATGCTGGATCCGGCCGAGAGCGTGAGCGAGAGCGCCACAGACGGGACGAATGAGAGGATTGGCAGCAGACGGCGCATGGCGGGAGGAGAGACGGGCTGGTGGGGTCAGCGTGGAGGTTCCGGGGAGACTGGCGGGTTGGGAGAGGGGAACGCGGGGCTAGTGGCCGGAGGAGTGGAATTGAGGGAGGGGCTGTCCGAGGAGGGAGAGGCGACGGGGGCGAGGACGGCGCGGAAGCCGGTCCAGCTGTCGGGTTCGGCGTCTGGGGGGACGGCGCGGCGGAACTGGGTATTGAGTTCGAGGATGGAGGTGGCTGGGGTGGCCCATGAGGCACCGCGGGTGACGGCGAAGGGGGCGTTGGCGGGGTTTTTGCCGCCGTAGGTGTCGGCGACGAATTCGCTGACATTGCCGGCCATGTCGTGGAGTTTGAATTCGGCGATGCGGAACGAGCCGACTGGGGCGGTGAAGGGGGAGCCGTCGTCGTAGGCGAGTTGTTCGACGGCTTTGACCTGTTCCGGCGGGATGGTGGTGAGGGCACCGGCTCGGGCGGCGGTGAGGTCGCCGAGATTGCCGCCGGGTTTGGGGTTAGCGGCGTCGGGGAGAGGCGGGAAGAGGTAGTGGGGGAGCCATGGGTAGACCCCGGTGATGCGGAGGTGGCGTTCGGCTGGCGAGGTGAGGAGCGGGTCGATGTCGGGTGCGCCGGCGGCGGCGGACCATTCGGCGTCGGTGGGGAGCCGGTATTCGCGGCGGTCGTCGAGGAGCCCTTCGGTGCGTTCCTTCTGGGTGAGCCAGCGGCAGAAGTTCTGGGCTTCGACGCGGGTGATGCGGGTGACTGGGTGGGTGCCGTCGGGTGGGGCTGGGACGGGAGGGGTGGGTGGGCGGATGGCGGTCCCGGAGGTGGCGGCGAAGGCGGCGAAGTCCTGGACGCGGGTTTCCCACTGACTGAAGAAGAGCTGGTCGACGGGTTGGAAGACCATGCCGAGACTGTTCTGCCATTCCTTGCCGGTGACGGGGCGGCGGCTTTGTTTGAGTTGGGCCTTGAGGAGGAGCGTGCCGCCGGAGGGGACATCGCCTTCGACGACGGCGTCTTCGAATCCGTCGAAGGTGACGGTGAATTTGACTGGGCCGGTGCGGCGGCCGTACATGGTGAACGGAGTGAGTTTGAGGAGACGGCCGTTTTCGAAGACCCGAGCGGAAGATGGGACGCTTTCGAAGACGACCTTACCGGTGCGTTCGGCGACGCAGCGGAAGCAGATGGTGGCGCCTGCTTTGAGTTCAGGGGAGGCTGGGTTGGGCGATTTTTTCGGGGTGTAGGGTTCCGGCCGGTAGCACCAGTCGTCGGGGAGGAAGCCGGAGAGCCGTTCGGATTCGGTGAGTCGGTCGCAGTAGCGGAGGGCTTCTTCCGGGGGGACACTGATCATGTAGATGGTGCCCTGGTCGCCGAAGTTTTCGTCGATGACGGTACCGGACATGATCTGGAGGACCTCGCGGAATTGATCATAGCTGACGGGCCAGCGGGAGACGTGGGAGAGCCCGCGCGGGTCGAAGAGCATGCGGATGCTGTTGGTCCATGGCTGGCCGGGGAC
>CANHUG010000468.1 GCA_947462995.1 Verrucomicrobiales bacterium
GGCGCTGGCGGACCGATGCGGGACGGATGCAGCGTTTTCTGGGGTTAGGGTGCTGGAGTGTGTGCTGGCGGCGGCGGAGCGGACGGGGAGCGAGGCGGCGGCGGGGGCGGTGGGTCGGCTTTTCCGGCTACCTGGGGGGATTCTTCCGGAGGGGATGGCGGCGAAGGCGCTGGAGGTGCTGGCGGGATGGGGTGGGAAGGCGGGGTTTGGAGCGGGTGGGGAGTTGGGGCGGTTGCCGCGTCGTGCGAGGAATGCGTGGCCGGTGTTGCGGGAGGTGACGGCGCGATTGGTGGCTGGGGGCGGGCCGCTGGCGGGTCGGGCGCGGGAGGTTGCGAAGCTGGTGGCTCCGGCGGGACCTGAGCGACTGGCGGCGCTGGTGAAGGATGGGGATGCGGCGGAAGATGTCAGGGTTGGGGCGATGCAGGATTTGGGGGTGACGGCTCCGGGGTTGGCGTTGAGTACGGCGCTGGAGTTGACGGCGGGGGCGGCACCGGCGGTGGTGCTGGCGGAGGCGCGGCGGGTGATTTTGAGGTATCAGCCGGGGTCGTTGCCGGTGCAGTTGGAGATGGTGATGACCAGCGGGACGATTCCGGAGAAGCAGGTGCTGCTGCGGGCGCTGGACCGGTATAATGGAGTGGACAGCGAGCGATTGTGGGCGGGGGTAGTCAGGATGTGGCTGGAGGGGTGGCTGGATCCGGCGTGTCATGTGGAGATTCTGGAGGGCGTGGTGCGTCGGGACAACGGACCGAGGTCGCGGTGGCGGCGGTGGCTGGAGCCTTGGGAGGCGTCGCTGCGGAGCGACATTGATCCGCTGGCGCGGTGGCGGATGTGTCAGGCGGGAGGGGATGCGGAGGCGGGGAGGCTGGTGTTTGAGTCGCATCCGCTGGCGCGGTGCATGGATTGCCATCAGTTAGAGGGACGGGGAGGTTCGAAGGGGCCTGGGCTGGACGGAGTGGCGGCGCGATTGAGTTCCGGGCAGCTGCTGGGGGCGCTGGTGACCCCTTCGGAGAAGTGCGGGGAGGAATACGGCGAGCAGAGTGTGGTGTTGCGGGACGGGAGCGAGCGGAGCGGGCGCGTGACGGGTCGCGGGGAGGATGGGCGGTTGGAGATGGAGACGAGGGGAGGGGTGCTGCGGATTCCGGGAGGGGCGGTGGAGGAGGAAGGAGAGCGCTTGAGTCCGATGCCAGCGATGGGCACGGTGCTGACCCCGCGCGAGCTGCGCGATCTGATGGCATGGCTGAACACGTTGAAATGACCCCGGAGAGCGCTGCGGAAGTGATCCGTCTGGACAAGGCGCATCACTGGCATCCGTTCACGCAGATGCAGGAATGGAATGCGGTGGAGCACGAGCCGCTGATATTGACGGGAGGGGAGGGGGCGTGGCTGACGGATCACCGGGGGCGGCGGTATCTGGACGGGAACAGCAGCATCTGGACGAACATTCACGGGCACGGGCATCCGTTGATAGCGGAGGCGATCAGGGATCAGTTAGGCAAGGTGGCGCATGTATCGGCGCTGGGATTTGCGAATGAGCCGGCGGCGCGGCTGGCGGCGGAATTGGCAGGGTTATGGCCGGAGGGGACATTGAGCCGCGTGTTTTTTTCGGATGACGGATCGACGGCGATCGAGTGTGCCTTGAAGATGGCGCTGCAGTTTTTCCAGATGAGGGGAGAGCCTGGGCGGCGGCGGTTTGCGGCGTTTGAGATGGCGTATCACGGGGACACGATGGGAGCGGCGTCGTTAGGGGGGATTCCGGCCTATCATGAGCGGTTCCGCGGGCATGTGATGGAGGCGTGCCGGGTGGGCGGGATGGAGGAACTGGAGGCGTTGGCGGAGGAAGAAGTGGGGAGGCTGGCGGGGGTGGTGATTGAGCCGCTGATCATGGGGGCGGCGGGGATGCGGCTGTGGCCGGCGGGGATGCTGAGGCGGTTGAGGGAATGGTGCACGGCGCGAGGCGTGCTGCTGATTGCGGACGAAGTGATGACGGGGTTCGGGAGGACGGGGAAGCTGTTTGCGTGCGAGCATGAGGGGGTGGTGCCGGACATGGTGGCGGTGGCGAAGGGATTGACGGGAGGGTTCATGCCGCTGGCGGCGACGATGACGACGGAGACGGTGTTCGAGGCGTTTCTGGGGCGGGTGGAGGAGATGAAGACATTTTTTTATGGGCACAGTTACAGCGGGCATGCGCTGGGGTGTGCGGCGGCGCTGGCGTCGCTGGAGGTATTCCGGCGGGAGCGGACACTGGAACGACTTGGGCCGCTGATGGAGGTGCTGGGGCGGGAGTTGGGGCGGTTGCGGGATGAGCAGCGGAGGTATGTGGGGGACGTGCGGCAGTGCGGGTTCATTGCGGGGATTGATGTGGTGCGGGATGCGGCGACGGGTGAGCGGTGGGATTGGCGGGAGCAGATGGGGATGCGGGTGTGTGTGGCGGCGCGGAAGCATGGATTGCTGACCCGGCCGGTGCGGGACACGCTTGTGGTGATGCTGCCGTTGTGCTGCACGGAGGGGGAGGTGGAGTTGGCGGTGCGGGCGTTGGGGCTGGCGATTGGGGAGGCGTGCGGGGGTGCGGGCGTGTGAGCGATTGCGCGCGGGGAGTGGAGGGGGATGATGGCGCGTGCATGCGAGATTGATCCTGACAGTTTTTCTGAGTGCGGCGGCGGTTGCGGCGGAGCCTGCGTCGTGGGACGGCCTGACCTTTCACAAGGCGGCGGGGCCGTTGGCGGCGGGAGCGCGGGCGGGTGACTGGCCGCGGTTTCTGGGATTGGAGGACAGGCCGGTGTCGGCGGAGACGAAGTTGAGTCATGAGTTGCCGGCGGGCGGGCCGCCCTTGGTGTGGGAATGTGAGAAGGGGGAGAGTTATGCGAGTCCGGCGATTGTCGGGGAGCGGTTGCTGCTGTTTCACAATACCGGGGGGAAGGAGACGCTTGATTGTCTGGAGGCGGCGACGGGGAAGCGGTGGTGGCGTGAGAGTTACGCGGTGGAGTACCGGGATGATTTCGGGTATGGGAGCGGACCGCGGGCGGCTCCGGTGGTGAGTGGTGGGAAAGTGGTGACGTTCGGGGTGGCGAGTCGACTGGTGTGCCGGGAGTTGGAGACTGGGAAGCTGGTTTGGGAGCACGACTGCGAGAAGGAGTATGAAGTGCCGAAGTATTTCTTCGGGTCGGGGGCGACGCCGCTGGTGGTGAATGGGTTGGTGGTGGTGAATCTGGGTGGGGGAGGGGAGCGGTGTGTGGCGGCGTTTGATCTTGGGAGTGGGGAGTTGAAGTGGACGACGAAGCACGAGTGGGGGCAGAGTTATGCGTCGCCGATTCCGTGGGAGGTGCGTGGGA
>CANHUG010000469.1 GCA_947462995.1 Verrucomicrobiales bacterium
CTGGCGGGCCAGAACTGGTTCATAATGACCCCGTGGGGCATGTACATGAAGCCGAGGCGGATGGGAGGCTTGGCAGCGGCGGCGGGTCGGGAGTCGGCCCAGCCCATGGATTCGAGGAGCGGGAGTGCGAGGGAAGCGCCGAGACCTTTGATGCAGGTGCGGCGGTCGAGGCGGAGGTGGGAGGGCATTGAGGAAGTGAGAAGTGAGAAGGCAGAAGGCAGAAGTGAGAAATCTGGGTGTTAGTCAGGGGGCGCCGGCGGGGATGTTGCCAGGGTGGTTCGGGTCCGGGTGGAGGATGACGACGGCGGCGGCGAGGAGGTCGGTGTGGGTGAGGGAGAGGCCGATGGAGGCGATGTGGAGGCGAGCGGCGGTGGCGGCGGCGGAGCCGTGGAGGCGTATGGAGGGTTGACCGTCCGGGGAGCGGAGGACTTCGATTTCGTGCATGGCGGCGTGGTGGCCGATGCCGGTGCCGAAGGCTTTGGCGACGGCTTCTTTGGCGGCCCAGCGTGCGGCGTAGGAGGGGGCTGGATTGGCGAGTTGGTCGCAGTAGGCGCGTTCGGCGGCGGTGAAGACGCGGCGGAGGAAGGCGTCGCCGGATTTGGCGATGGCGGCGGCGATGCGAGGGACGTCGACGAGATCGATGCCGGGGAGCGGGAACGACGACATCGGGGCCGGGGATTGTCAGGGTTTGACGAGCGAGAGCGGGCCGGTGAGGGTTCCGTTGAGGGCGGAGTCGGAGTCGCTAGGGAGGAACGGCCCGACGAGCCGGTCGCCGTGGAAGAGGAAGACCGTGTCGGCGTCGCGGGAGAAGCGCTGGGGCGGGGTGAAGTCTGCGGAGTAGCGTGCGGAGGAGGAGAGCCGGGCCTCGCGGAGATCGCCGGTGAGGATCTGGGTGGGAGCGGAGCGTGCGTCCGGGTTGGCTCCGAGGAAGAGCGGGAGCGGGTTGAGCCCGCGTGGGCCGGAGGCTGGGACGGAGGCGGCGCGTTTGCCGTTGATGTAGAGCGTCAGGGATTGGCCGTCGAAGACACCGGCGGTGTGGGTCCACTGGCCTGCGGGGATGGGGGTGGTGGCGATGGCGCTGTTGTAGCGGCCGCCGGCGAAGAGGTGAGTGCCGGGGACATTGTGGGCGATGTTGAGGGCGAACTCGGATTGTTCGGCTTTGGAGATGAGGTCGGCGCTAACGTCATCGGAGGCGGGGCGGACCCATGTTTCGATGGTGTAGGGGCCATCGGGGAGTGTGCGGGTGCCCATTTCGACGCGGACGGCGGATTTGCCGTCGAACTGGAGGGCCTTGTCCTGAGCGGCGGAGAAGAAGTCAGGGGGGAGGGCGTTGAGTTTGACGCCGAGGGAGACTGTGCGAGGAGGGAGCGGGATGCGGAGACCCTCCTGGAGTAGTTCGGTGCGGAGTTCGAGGGATGGTGGGCGGAGACCGCCGTCGAAGCCTTCCTTGGTGCGGACCATGGAGAACGAGCCCGAGCGGGATTCGCCTGGTGGGATGGAGAGCGTGACGGAGTCCGAGGTGGCGAGCCATTCCGCGGCTTCGGCGTCCGGGGTGATGGTGATTTCGAGAGGCGACTGTGCGGGGTTAGTGACGGAGAATTCGACGAGACCAGCGCCGCGGCCGGAGGGATTGAGAGTGATGGGAGCGGCTTTGAGGTCGATGGGGAGGGCGCGGAGCCGGTCGATTTCGGCGATGAATTCCGGGGTGAACCTAGCGGGATCCATGACGGTGCCGACGGGGAGGATGGCGGCTTTGAAGCCATCGGGTCGGACCGTGACGAGATTCATGTGGTGGACGTAGCCGGCGCCGGGGTAGTGGCCTGGCATGGAACCGCCGGTGGTGGCGAGGGTGATGTACTCGATGCCATCGCGGATGCCGTCGTGGCGGAGCCTGTGGACGTGGCCTGCGAAGACGGCGCGGACATTGCCTGCGGCTTTGAGGCGGGAGTGGACCTTATCCCATTGAGAACCGGGGTAGGTGGCTTTGACCCAGCGCGGGTGGTGGAGGAAGACGAAGACGTGGCGGAGGTCCTTCGTTTCGGTGAGGGTTTTTTCGAGCCAGTTGAGCTGACGTTCGCTCATGGACTGGTTAGAGGGTTTGGTGAATTCGCGCTGGGCGTCGGTGCCGTCGCCTTCATCGGAGAAGAGGGCGATGAAGGCGCAGTGTTTGTGTTCGAACCAATAGTAGAGCGGGCCGAAGTGTTTTTCGAAACTGGCTTCGTGTTCGCGTGGTGGGCGGTCGGGGCCGCGCCAGTAGATGTCGTGATTTCCGGCGACTGGGAACCACGGCATACGGAGGTTGTCCATGATGGCGCGGTATTCCTTCATTTCCTTTTCCCATGCTGGGAATGGACTGTAGCCGTTGACGAGGTCGCCGACGGTGAAGACGAGGTCCGGGTCGAGGAGATTGGCGTCGTGGACGGCCTTGTCGAGGACCTTGAGCCCTTCGGGCGGGCCGCCGGTGCGGTCGCCGAAGATGAGGAAGTGGAAGGAGTCGTCGCTTTTGGGGAGCGGGAGAGGTTTGGCGCCTTCGCGTTCGGTGTGGAGGGCTGGTTGCTGGGCCCTTGAGGTGCTGGAGAGGAGGGCGGCGGCGAGGAGCGCGACTGGGAGAAGACGGGGCAGCATGGCCCGAGCAAAGCGTGGGGCGGGCGATTGGTCAACGCTTTGCGGCGTCCGCGTCAGGGGGAGCGGAAGAGGGACGCGGAGTCCTTGGTGGCGGTGGCCTTGGAGAACTCGGCGGCGGCTTCTTTGGCGGCGTCGGCGTTGTCGTCGTCTTTCAGTTGGTCCTCGAGAGAGGTGAGGGCGAGGAGGTATTTTTCGCGGAGGGCGTCTGCTTCCGGTTTGAGGGAGGCGCTGAATTTGTCCAGTTGGGCGTTGAGCGTTTTCTGGAGGGCGGCGAGTTTTTCGACCTTGGAGAGGGCGTCTGAGGGGAGACCGCGGCGTTGTTTCTCGAAGCGGTCGCGTTCTGCGCGGACGGCGAGGGCGCTGGTGGCGTCGCTTTTGGCGATGAAGTCGTCGTCGAGTTTCTGGAGAGCGTTTTTGTAGGGAGCGGCGAGCCGGTCGGCTTCTGCGGAGAGTTTAGCGCCTGGGCCTTCCTGCCAGAGCCGTTGGAACTGGAGGCGGAGTGCGGCGAGGCCGCCGCTGACGGATTCGGGCGGGTCGGCGGGTTTTTCCGTTGGTTTATCGGACGGTTTATCCTTGGGAGCGTCCTTGGGTTTGTCTTTGGGGGGATCGGCTGGTTTGTCCTTTGGAGATTCCTTGGGTTCGTCTTTCGGTTTCTCGGCTGGTTTGTCCTTGGGAGATTCCTTTGGAGTGTCCTTGGGTTTC
>CANHUG010000470.1 GCA_947462995.1 Verrucomicrobiales bacterium
CACCGATCTTCGGATACTCCCACGTCTTCGGATCGTCCGGCGCAACCTCCCGCTCCACCGCCGCAATCACCACCGCCGGAGCCGCCCCGCTCACCCGGATCACCAACCGACCATCCGCTGGCATCGGCACCAGTTGCCCCGGCATCACTTCCACCGCCTGCCCTCCCGACAGCACCTCCACCCGGTCCCCCGCCGCCGCCCGCGGCAGCGCCTTCGCATACTCCGCCAGCGCCTGCATCACCTGGCCCCGGCACCGCGTCGTCCCGCCCGGCGCACTAGCCGCCGCATTAATCAGCCACATCGCAATCCGCCGGGCCTCCGGCGCACCAGGATTCAGCCGCGCCACACACCACAACGCCGCCGCCGTCGCTTCCTCCGGTGCATTCAATCCCGCCACCGTCTTCGCCCCCGGCCAGAACAAGGTCTCCTCACCCGCCGCCGTCTTGCCCGCCGTCCCCGTCTTCAGCAACTGCACCAGCACTTCCTTCGCCTCTTCCTCCCGCCCCGCATGAATAAACGCCGCACACAACCGCGACAACGCCACCGGCGTCAGGGTATCCCGCGCACGGTACAACGGATTCAGCACCGAAAAATCCGCCTGCCCAGCCGCCGCCAGCGACTGCAGCGTCGTCGCCTTCCGCTCGAAATCCGTCGCGCCAATCCCCCGGTACCTCCCCGCCACAAACGCCGCCGTCCGCTTCAGCATCATGTCACTAACCACCGTCCCCGCCGCCTTCGCTTCCAGCAGCGCCCGCCACGTGAACGCCGTCGTCAGCAACCCGGGCGAAATCCCGATGTTCTCCCAGCTCCAGCCACCCTCCGACTCCGTCACCGCCAGTTCCGCCGCCAGCAGCGCCATCCGCCCATCCAGCGCACGCTTCACCGTCTCATCCGTCGCCCCCGCCCGCGCCGCCAGCACATGCAGCAACGCACTCGCCGGATGCTGGGGTTCACTCGCATCCTGCAACTCCCCGGCAGCATCAAGCGACGCCCCCGGAAACGATGCCAGATCCGCCGACTTCACTATCCTCACGCCCACCGCTCCCTCTCCCGCCGGAAGCGTCAGCACATGCTCACCCTGACCAAACATCCCGCCCACCGGCACCACCACCGGCACCTTCAATGTCCGCGTCCGCAACACCCCGCGCCACTCCACCCCACCCAACGTCACCGTCACCGGCCGCTGGCTCCGCCCAACCCCAGCCACCACTCCCCATCCCGGAACCCCAATCGGTATCGCCGCCCAGTCAGCCCATGGCACCGGACACGTCGCCTGCGCCCGCACCACCACCGTCCGCCCACGCTCAATCGCCGGAATCTCCACCTGCGACGCCATCCCTCCCGTCATCACCGTCGCCGCCGTCGCCGCCATCGTCTCCCCTGACAAATTCGTCACCACCACCGGCATCTCGAATTCCTGACCCGGCGTCACTTCGTCAGGCACCACCGCCATCACTCTCAACTTCGCCTTCGACGGAATCACCAGCACGTCCGCCGCCATCAGCGACGTCCCATCCACCGCATACGCCACCACCACCGCCCCATCCCCGCCCGCCGCAAACTCCGCTCGCGCCACCCCACCCGCATCCGTCTTCAAAACCGTCATCATCCCAGCCGCAGCCTTCGCCTCGCCCGCCGCCCCGCCCATCCCGCCAGCCCGCGCCACCGCCGCCTCATCCCGCCACCGAATGTCAGGCACGCCTTCCGTCCGGATCTTCACATCAATCCCCAGCGCATCCGCCTTCATCGCCTTCAGCCCCGGATTAATCACAAAAACCCCGCGCTTCACCGCATCACCCACCGCAAGGAATCCATTGCCCACCGCAAAAGTCTCATTGAGCGCCCCGAGCGCCGTGTTGCCAACATTCAACGACAACTCCGTCTGCTGAATCGCATACAGCTGCGTGATGTTGTTATCCGTCAGCACCACCTTCTCCTCCGTCTTCCGCACCGTGATCCCCGTGTGGAAAAACGCCACGCTGCTGTCAAGACTCAGCCCCGTCGCCCGCGTCGGCACCACCACCCGCGGCAACGCCGTCAATCCACCCGCACCACCCGACGCCCACGCATGCGACACCACCGCCGCCGCCACCGGCCGCCCCGCCAGATCCGTCGTCCGCACCACATACCCATTCCCGTCCTCCGCCAGCTCCAATCGCAGCCCGCTCCTAACCTCAAACGGCCGCGACGCCACATGCACCTGCCGTCCATCCACCGCCGCCACCGTCACCCGGAAATTCGGCGCATGCACCGCCAGCACCGGAATCTCCAGCTCATTCGCCCCGGCCTTCAACGCCACTAGCTGATGACTGAAAAACTCCTGCGCATGCACCGTCACCAGCGCATTCGGATGCGCAAACCCCGACTGAATCCTCAACTTCAGCATCTGCCCCGCCACCAGCGGCTCCGCCGGCCCCAGCACCCGCAACACCGCATCCTCTTCCCCACCCACCGACCGCAACGTCGTCTCCGCCGTGATCTCATGCCCCTGCCTGTCCTTCCCTGACAACTTCAGCACGTAATTCCCCGGCTGCGGCAACGCCAGCGCCTGTGCCGCCTCCCCGCTCTCCCCGATCACCACTTCCCCATCAAGGATCACTTCATCCTTCGCCTCCCGCACCGGCGCACTGATCCACGGCACGCCTTCCAACACCCGACTCGGCACCACAGCTCCACGCCGCGCCACCGTCAGCTTCACCGCCCCCGCCCACCCGCGCTCATCATACCGCCGCGCCCGCAGCTTCATCTCAAACGCCTCGCCCGCCAGCACCACCTCAGGCATCACCCCGAACGCCAGCCCGAACTCATCCGCGCTAACCGAATACCTCGCCATCCCCCCGATCGCCCCTCCCTCCTGATTCGGCAGCGCCTGCCGCCCGGTCGGTCGCAACAGCACCGTAAACTGCCCCGCCACCACCGCCGGACTCTCAAAAACGACCACCCCGTTCGCGTCACTCGTCCGGTTCTCCTCGCGTCCATCCGGCAGCACCAGCGAAACCGGTTCCCCAGACGCAGGCAACCCGTTCGCCCACTCCAGCACAAAGTACCCCTTCGCCGTCTCCCCCGCCAGATACCGCGGCCGCTCCATCACCCCGCGAATCCCTAACGCCGCACCAGCCGCTTCCTCCGCCACCGTGAACCCTCCCTGCACACTCTCCTTCTCATTGAAAATCCTCACTTTATACTCCCCGTCAAAAGCCGACGGCGGCAGCGTGAAACTCCCGCGGCACAACCCCTGTTCATCCCACACCGCCGCTCCCTCATACAGCAATCTCCCGTCCGGCAACTGCGCCCGCCACTTCCATCCCTCACCCGCCGCCATCACC
>CANHUG010000471.1 GCA_947462995.1 Verrucomicrobiales bacterium
CAACCCATCCGCACCGCGAAACGTCGCGATCCCGGACTCCGCAGAAATCCCAGCCCCAGTCAGAATCACAATCTCCGGCTCGCTCTCACTCATCCCCACCTCCTCTCACACCCAGCCACCTCCCGCCACCGCCTTCTCCCTCAGATGTTCGACCCCAGAAATGTGTGAATCCCGCACTCCGTCTTGTCAAACCCCTCCCACCGACCAGCCCGCTCCCCCTCACCACCACTCAACTTCGTGCACGGCCAGCACCCAATGCTCCGATACCCGCGGTCATGCAGCACATTGTACGGAATCCCACGCTCCCGGATATACTCCCACACCGACTCCCGACTCCACGCCGCCATCGGATTCAGCTTCAGAATGTGCTGCTCCCTCAGCTTGTCGAACAAATACAACTCCAGTATCCCCGTCCGCTCCCGCGTCTCACTCTGATTCCGCCTCAACCCAGTGATCCACACGTCAATCCCAGCCAGATGCTGCTGCAGCGGCAGCACCTTCCGCAACGTGCAGCACGTGTCAGGATTCGTCTCCCACAAATCCCCCCCATACTCCACCCGCTGCTCCGCCGCCGTCTGCGCAGGCCTCAATTGCTGAATCTCGATCCCGAAAAAATCCTGCAGCCGATCCCTCAACTCATACGTCTCCGGAAACAACAACCCAGTATCCACAGTGAATACCGGAAAATCCAACCCCATGCGCCTCGCATGATCAATGATCACCAACCCGCTCCCCTGATAACTCGTCCCAATCTGCGCCCTCTTCCCAAACCGCTCCCACGTCCACCCCAGCACCTCCTCCAATCCCTTCCCCTCAAACCGCTCACTCACCTCCCTCACATCCAGATCAGCGTGGTCCTGCAGTTGAAATGCCATCGGTTCAGTATTTAATTCTCCCTATTTCCGATCCGATTAGTCGAGAATTCGCACCTGTCAAGCGCCTCGCTCCCTCCCCATCCCCCATTTCCCCTCAAAAACCACTTGCAGCACCGCCAGACCCGATTCTAATCAACCTCCCGGATCTTTCCGGAACCTCCTGCCTCGCTAGCTCAATGGTAGAGCAGTTGACTCTTAATCAATTTGTTTCAGGTTCAAGTCCTGAGCGAGGTACCATTCTCCAGAGCGCACTCGCGCTCCTCCCGCTCCAAACTCGGCGGCTCCCCTAGAATCCCGCCGCAACCGCCTCCCCCGCAAGGAGCCCCGCTCCCACCCAGCCGCGATCACGCCTTGCCGTCCTCCTCCTCCACGGCATCGTCACCCTTCTCCTTCCTCCCGCTCGACCAGCCATGTTCTCCGAACACCTCGCACGCTCCGCCGCCACCATCGCCGCCCTCCATTCCATGGAAGCAGACGTCGACCGCGCCGCCTCCATCATCGCCGCCTCCCTCCAGTCAGGCGGCAAAATCCTCTCCTGCGGCAACGGCGGCAGCGCCGCCGAAAGCGCCCACTTCGCCACCGAACTCCTCTGCCGCCTCGACGGCGACCGCCCCTCCCTCGCCGCTCTCAACCTCTCCGCAGACGGCAGCTTCCTCACCGCCACAGCCAACGACTACCAGTTCAACGAAATCTTCGCCCGCCAGATCGACGGCCTCGGCCGCCCCGGCGATACCCTCGTCGCCATCACCACCAGCGGCCATTCCCCCAATGTCCTCGCCGCCCTCACCAGAGCCAGATCCCGCGGCCTCCGCACCATCGCCCTCCTCGGCCGCGACGGTGGCCTCGCCGCCCCACTCTCCGACGTACCCCTCATCGTTCCCTCCCACTCCACCGCGCACATCCAGGAAGCTCACCTCGTCCTCATCCACATCCTCTGCGCCAGAATCGAACACCTCATCTTCGGCTCCTCCCCTCAAAAATCACCCCGCTCCGCCTGACGGTCTCTGCAATCCGGCCCTTGCCTTCACCCCATTTCACTCCTCTTATCCGCCTCCATGAGCGTTCTCGTCGATAAAAACACCCGTCTCCTTGTTCAGGGCATCACCGGCAACTCCGGCGCCTTCCACGCCCGCGGCTGCCGCGACTACGGCACCAACGTCGTCGCCGGCGTCACCCCAGGCAAAGGCGGCCAGTTCTTCGACGACTCCATCCCCATCTTCGACACCGTCCACGAGGCCCGCGAAGCCACCGGCTGCAACGCCACCATGATCTTCGTCCCACCTCCCTTCGCCGCCGACGGCATCCTCGAAGCCGCCGACGCAGGCATCGAACTCATCGTCTGCATCACCGAAGGCATCCCAGTCAATGACATGATGCGCGTCAAACACGCCATGTCTCAGTCCAAGAGCGTCCTCATCGGCCCCAATTGCCCAGGCATCATCACCCCAGGCGCTGCCAAAATCGGCATCATGCCAGGCTACATCCACAAAGAAGGCCGCATCGGCGTCGTCAGCCGCTCCGGCACCCTAACCTACGAAGCCGTCTGGCAACTCAGCAGCCGCGGCCTCGGCCAGTCCACCTGCATCGGCATCGGCGGCGACCCCATCAACGGGCTCTCCCACACCGATTGCGCCAAACTCTTCAACGACGACCCGAATACCGACGCCTTCATCCTCATCGGCGAAATCGGCGGCACCGGCGAAGAAGAAGCCGCAGAATGGATCAAGGCCAACTGCAAAAAACCCGTCGCCGCCTTCATCGCAGGCGCCACCGCACCTCCCGGACGCCGCATGGGCCACGCCGGAGCCATCATCTCCGGCGGTAAAGGCACCGCCGAAGCCAAACAAGCCGCCCTCCGCGACGCAGGCATCCTCGTCGCCGACTCCCCAGCAGACATGGGAGCCATGCTCGTCAAAGCCATCGAGGCCAAACGCTGACCCTCCCACTCAGCCAATCCCGCTCTCCCCAAAGTGCCCGGTGATCACTCACCGGGCACTTTTTTTGCCCCGCCCACACCACCTCCCCCCTCCCCCGAAGAGGTCTGTCTAATTGCGGCGTAGCACCTCCCTCAAGAGGTCTGTCCAATTATTCCCCAAGCTGTCCGGCGACAATTAAAACTGACCCCCGACGACAATTAGAACTGAACCCTAGAGCGCGAAGAGGTCTGTCCAACTGCACCTCCCTCAAGAGCGCGCGAAGAGGTCTGTCCAATTATTCCCCACGCCCCTCAAGAGGTCTGTCTAATTGCAGAGCAGAAGCGACGTCCCGCGCTTACCTCCGCCCCCCCTCTCCCGCGCCACACTCCCGTCGCCCCCCCCCTTCCCCAAGAGGTCTGTCTAATTGTTTCCCAACGCCCCTCTCCCACCCCGAACGTAGAAGCGGCGTCCCGCCGCTTCCTCCACACCCGCCCCCCGCGCCCGAATCTCACCCGCCGACCTGTC
>CANHUG010000472.1 GCA_947462995.1 Verrucomicrobiales bacterium
AAGGCGGTGATTCGTCCGGGGACGACGATGGTGGTGACGAGCGAGCCGCTGGTGACGGGGGGCGGCGGGACGAGTCGGGAGTTGCTAGGAAGCAGGTGAGGAGGGGAAGTGAGAAGTGAGAAGTGAGAAGTGAAAAACCAGAAATGGGAAGTGGGGGTCAGTCGATGGGGCGGACGAGGTCTGCGGAGGAGAAGGGGGTGGTGGTGCCGTTTGGTAGGCGGAGGAGGAGTTCGCCGTTTGGGCCGAGGCCGGCCCATGAGCCGGTGAATTCGGTGCCGTGGGAGGTGAGGCGGATGGATTTGCCGGTGAGGGAGCTGCGTTGGGAGCAGGCGGCGAGGAGGGCGGGGAAGTCGGCCGTGGCGGTGGTGATGGTGCGGGCGAGGGATTCGAGGAAGGAGATGGTGAAGGCGGTGCGGTCTGTGAGGATGCCGCCGTTTTCTGAGAAGACGGAAGTGGCGGTGGGGCGGAGGTCTGGGGGGAAGTCGTCTGGGGTGGCATTGAGATTGATGCCGAGGCCGACGACGACGAAGCCGGAAGAGGCGTGGAGGACGGATTCGAGGAGGATGCCGCAGACCTTGCGGTCGGCGAGGAAGACATCGTTAGGCCATTTGATGGTGGCGGGAGGGAGTGCGGGGGAGAGGTCGAGCGTGTGGGTGACGGCGAGGGCGGCGGCGTGGGTGAGCCGGGACCAGAGTTCTGGCGGGAGGGAAGGTCGGAGGAGGATGGAGAGGATGAGATTGCGGCCGGGAGGGGAGATCCATGCGGCGCCGCGGCGGCCGCGGCCGGAGGATTGGGAATCGGCGGTGATGACGGAGCCGTGGGGAGCGCCGGAGAGCCCGAGAGTGCGGGCGTCGTCGTTGGTGGAGCTGGTGGAGTCGAGGCAGCGGGCGGTAGCGCCGGGCCAAAGACGGTGGCAGGCGGCGGAGAGGGCGGCTTCGTCGAGCGGGGAGAGGAACGTCATGCGTTGGGAGCGAAGTCGAGGGCGAGGTCGAGGGCCTTGACGGAATGGGTGAGGGCTCCGCTGCTGATGAAGTCGATCCCGGTGGCGGCGAGTGTGGGGAGCCGTTCGAGGGTGATGCCGCCGGAGGCTTCGAGCTGGATGCCTGAGCCTTTGGCCATGGTGACGCAGCGGGCGACGGTGTCGTTGTCCATGTTGTCGAGGAGGATGATGTCGACGCCTTGGAGTTGGAGGAATTGGGCGACTTGCTCTGGGGTATCGGCTTCGATTTCGATGCGGATGGCTGGGTGGAGGGATTTGGCGCGGGCGATGCCTGCGATGAGTTCGGCGGTGTCGCCTGCGGACATGAGGTGATTGTCTTTGACCATGACCATGTCGTAAAGGCCGGTGCGGTGATTGGTGCCGCCGCCGGCGCGAACGGCGGCTTTTTCGAGCCAGCGCCAGCCGGGGGTGGTTTTGCGGGTATCGAGGATGCGGGTGGAGGAGTGGGCGATGGCGTCGACGGCGCGGCGGGTTTGGGTGGCGATGCCGCTGAGGCGCTGGAGGAAGTTGAGGGCGGTGCGTTCTGCGGAGAGGATGCTGCGGGCTGGGCCGGAGAGGGAGATGACCTTGGTGCCTGGGGAGAGGGTTGCGCCGTCGGTGAGGTGGGAGGTGACGGCGATTTTGGGATCGAGTTCGCGGAAGACCTGGGCGGCGGTTTCGGTGCCGGCGAGGATGCCATGTTCGCGGGCGACGATGTGGGCGGAGGCGGCGCGGTTTTCGGGGACGAAGCAGGAAGCGGTGACGTCGCCTGGGCCGAGGTCTTCGGAGAGGGCCATGCGGATGAGTTGGAGGACGGCGTCTGGGAGCATGGGTGGGAGAATCTGCGGGCGGGGGGAAAAGTAAAGCCGGGTGCGGCCCGCCTTGCGGTCTTCTGGCGCCTTCTGGGTTTGAGGGGGGGAGAAGAACCAGGGTGGGACGGAGTGATACGGGGAGGGTGAGGTCACAGGCAGGATGCCCGTGCCACTTTGCTTGCTGAAGGGTGCAGAGAAAGCTGGCGTTGACGTTGGGCGAGGTGGCAGGATGGGGGGTGATGAAGCGATCACTGTTGATAATCGGGATGCTCTGCGGAGCGGGCTGGCTGCGGGCCGGCGACGTGAATGTGGCGGCGGGTCGGCCGGTGGTGGCGAGCGGGGCGACGAGCGGCGTGCCGGGATTGGTGACGGACGGGGATGCGACGACGGTGACGGCACCGGTGACGGCGGGGGTGAATGGATTTTACTATCAGATCGATCTGGGTCGGGAAGTGCCGCTGGAGCAGATACAGTTGTACAGTCAGATCAACGGGAATGCGAACCGGTTGTCGAAGGTTAGGATGAGTGTGTTCAGCGACAATGGGGGGGTGGCTGGGGTGGAGCGGTGGAGGTACACGATCCGGCCGGGCGGGGAGAACAATCCGCAGGGTGGGGTGGATGTGCTGACGGCGGGATTGCATCCTGCGGGGACCTTCCGCGGGAGATTTGTGAGGATCACGAATGACGGACTGACGACGAATTGTCCGAATGTGGCGGAGATCGAGGTGTATGAGGCGCCGACGCCGGAGGTGACGTATTTCGGGGTGGATGCGGGGAATGTGACGGTGACGGGGCGGCCGGGGTTGCCTGTGGAGGCGGTGCTGGAGTGGAAAGTGGCTGGGGCGACGACGGTGACGATTGATCAGGGGATCGGGGTGGTTAGTGTGCCGACGGGCCGGGTGACGGTGCGGCCAGATGCGAGGACGATGTACACGCTAACGGCGACGAACGGGGCTGGGGTAACGGTGCGGACGGTGACGGTGGGGGTGGATGAGACGGAGTTGCCGCCGGAGGTTTCGGAGTTTCTGGCTAGCAATGCGGGAGGGATTGAGGATAGTGAAGGGCAGCGGCATGACTGGGTGGAGGTGTTCAACCCGAATCCATTCACGGTGAATCTGAAGGGTTATCATCTGACGGACAATCCGGGGAATCCGACGAAGTGGCAGTTTCCGTCGTTCAGTGTGCCTGCGAATGGATATGCGTGGGTGTGGGCATCGAACCGGGCGACGCCGGGTGAGCCGCTGGAGATTCCGCACACGAATTTCTCGCTGAACACGAGCGGGGAGTATGTGGGATTGGTGGGGCGGGACGGGAAGACCGTGGTCAGTCAGATTCCGTCGGCGTGGCCGGCGGTGGCGGTGTATCCGGTTCAGGCGGTGGATCACAGTTATGGTCGGAGCGGGGGGGGCGAGGGGTATTTTCAGGTGCCGACGCCTGGAGCGGCGAACGGGACGAGGTTTGATGGGGTGACGGCGGAGCCGGTGTTTTCGGTGTCGCGCGGGTTTTATGCGGCGG
>CANHUG010000473.1 GCA_947462995.1 Verrucomicrobiales bacterium
GCACCCCCTCCCGCAGCAACCGTCCCTGCTCCGCCGTCGCCATCAACCGCTCCACGCCCTCCGCCACCCGCACCGTCTTCTCCCGCAGCTCCGCCCCAGTGTCCGGATCAATGTCCTCCTCCGGAAAATCAATCCACGCCTCCACATGCGCCAGCACCTCAACTAACTCATCACGCAGCCCCACCAGCACATTCCCCAACCGTCCCTCCAGCTGGCGGTGCGCCGCCCGCAGCGCCAGATCACTCTGCGCCCCGATCACATCCATCACCGCCTCCGCCTGCGTCAGATCCAGCTTCCCGTTCAGAAACGCCCGCCGCGTGAACTCCCCGGCCTCCGCCGCCCGCGCCCCGTTCCGCAGCACCAACTCCAGCACCCGCCGCGTCACCAGCATCCCCCCGTGACACGCAATCTCCACCGTATCCTCGCCAGTATAACTCCCCGGCCCGCGAAACGCCGTCACCAGCACGTCATCAATAATCCGTCCCTCTTCGTCCACCAGATCCCCGTAAACCACCCGCCTCGCCGCCAGTCGCCCCTTCCCGCGGAACACAGCCTCCGCCACGCCCCACGAACCCGGCCCGCTCAGCCGCACCAGCGCGACCGCACCCGTCCCCGCCGGCGTCGCCACCGCAGCAATCGTGTCCGCCTCGTAATGCATCGCTGACATCACCAGCCCTCCTCAGGCCTGCCGCCCCCCCAGCCAATCCCGCAGCACCCTCACAAACTTCTCGTTCTGCACCATCGTCCCCACACTCACCCGCGTCCACTCCGGCAATTGATACGACCGCATCGCCCGCAGAATCACCCCGCGCCGCAACGCATACTGAAACAGATCATCCCCGTCCCCGGTCTTCACTAGCACAAAATTCGCATGGCTCGGAATGTACTCCAGTCCCAGCTCCCCGAACGTCCGCTGCAGATAATCCCGACCCTCCCGGTTCACCGCCTTCGTCCGCTCAATGTGCTCGTCATCCCCCAACCCAGCCAGCGCCCCGGCCTGCGCCAGCGCATTCGCATTGAACGGCTGCCGCGTCTTCTGCAGCACTTCCGCCAGATGCTTCGGAGCCAGCCCATAACCAATCCGCAATCCCGCCAGCCCCTGAATCTTCGAAAACGTCCGCATCACCACCACATTCCTGCCCTCCCTGACATACTTCAGCGTGTCCAGCGGCTCGTCCAGAAACTCATAATACGCCTCGTCAAAAATCACGATCACATGATCCGGCACCTTCGCCATGAAACGGTCGATCTCCTCCTGCCCGCACAGGGTCCCCGTCGGATTGTTCGGATTCGCAATGAAAATCTCCCTCGTCCGCGGCGTCACCGCCGCCGCCATCGCCTCAAGGTCATGCTTGAACCCCGGATCCGCAACTTCCACCGTCGTCGCCCCGAACAGCGTCGCCATCAGCTTGTACACCACAAACGCATGCTGCGCCGTGATCACTTCATCCCCGGGCTTCAGAAATGCATGCCCCACAAACTCAATAATCTCGTTCGACCCGTTCCCCAGCACCACATTCCCCATCTCCATCCCGAACTTCGCCGCAATCGCCTGCCTCAACCGGTAACCACCACCATCAGGATAAATCTCCGCATGCTCCAGCGCCGCACGCATCGCCTCCACCGCCTTCGGCGACGGCCCCAGCGGATTCTCGTTCGACGCCAGCTTCACGATCTCCCCAGGCTCAAGCCCAAGCTCCCGCGCCACTTCATCGATCGGTTTCCCCGGCTCGTAAGCAACAAGGTCTTTCAGTTGAGGATTCGCGTAACTCCAGATGTCCGACATAATCCCGCAGATTGAACCCGCACCTCCGCCGCGCAAGCGCTCTCCCGCCAGCCCACCGCTTTCCTCAGGCACCCTCCAATCGCCGTCTCAGCAACTCCCGCGCCCGACTCACCCGCCTCTCCATCCCCTTCACCGTCGTCCCCGCCGCCTCCGCCGCCTCCACCTGCGTCAATCCTTCATATACCGTCAGCACCACCGCCTCCCGCAATTCCTCAGGCAACCCCAGCACCGCCTCCCGCACCGCCGCCGCACGCTCCGCCCTCTCAGCCAACTCCGCAGGATCCGCCCCCGGATCCTCCACCACCAATCCCTCCCCTCCATTCTCAGCCGCCGGATGCCGCCGCTCCCAGCGCAGCCGCTGCCTCACCAGATTCGCCGCAATGCTGAATACCCACGGCTGAAACCGCCCGCCTCGCCGCCATTTTCCACGGCTCTGATAAATCCTCACAAATGTCTCGTGCGCCAGTTCCTCCGCCAGCTGCCGCCGCCCGCTCATCCGCTCCAGAAACGCCGTCACCCGCCCGCCCCACCGCCCCATCAGCTCGCCCAGCGCAGTCTCCCGCCCGCCCGCCAGCGCGTCCATCAACTCCCCATCCCCCAATCCCGTCTCCTCATCGCGCATCCCGTTCATCGGCCTCGCCCGGATGTCATCACCTCATCAGCATGACGCCCCTCCTCCACTAACCGCGGCCCCATCTCGTCAAGATATCGCCGCGCCTTCTCCGGCGGCATCAGCGCCGCCACTTCAAACACATGACGCAACAGCGCCGCACGGCAATCCGCATGCGTCCGCTCCGCCTCCCGCAGCGCTTCCTCCAGCTCCGGCGTCATCCGATCCGTCCCCCGCATCAGCTCCGCCACCTTCGCATTCGCACGCTCAATCCTCCCACACATATCCCCGCAAACCGGATAGTACGCCTCGTGCAACGCCTCGATCTTCACCCACGTCCCCTCATCCAACCCGTACGCCTCCCGCAACCACCGCAACCCACTCTCCTGCACTTCCACCCCGTGCCCGCCATCATGACCACCCTCATGCACCATCGGCCTCATCATCCTAACCACCCCATACCCCGCACCCGCCACCACCAGCAGCAACCCCGCAAACCCCGCAATCCTCCACGCCGCCTTCATCGCCGCACCTCTTGTGTGGTCCGTCTTGCAGATGGTGTCTTATGAACGAGGGATTTTTTCCGAGTCCACGGCGCAAGGAAGGCGCGAATCAGGATTCGCAACTGACGAGCAACACAGGAATCGGGAAAAAGACCCGTTCCACCCTCCCACCGCAGCGCGGCTGAATCTTCATGCTTTCCCATAAAATCAGAAGATACCATCTGTAAGACGGGCTGCACGAAGCCCACCCACAAACGGATTGATCGACCTCACATAATCCTCGCGCGCCGCGCCCTGCCCCCCAGCCTCCGCCCGACCCGGCAGCGCCGCCATCACTCCGACCACCACCGCCGCCGCCACCGCCGCAGACACGGTCACCGGCTGAAACAACCACGCCGCCACCC
>CANHUG010000474.1 GCA_947462995.1 Verrucomicrobiales bacterium
GAGAAGCCGTCGAGGTCGTAGAGGCCGCTGCCGCCGATGATGGCGATGGCGGGAGGAGAGGAGACTGCGGACATGGCGGGATGGGGAGGAGACGATGATCAGCGTTCGCGGAAGAAGTCGGTGGTGCCGAGGACTTCTTCGGCATTGAGGCGATGGCGTGCGAGCGGGGAGGCGGTGGCGCGCGGGGGCGGGGGAGGGGGTTGGGCGGCGAGGCAGTCGCGGAGACGGGCGGCGGAGCGGGTGGAGCAGGCGCGGACGAGGGCGAGGCGGGTGTCGTTGCTGAAGACGGTTAGGAGGAGGAAGCGGGAGTCGACGGGGCCGAGGTGGAAGTGTTTGTGGCGGCCCTCGTGGGAGAGCCCTTCGAAGGCGGATTCGCCGAGCCGGCGTGCGGTTTCGCGGACGGCGTGGTAGGCACCGGCGGCGAGGGCGGCGGTTTCGCCGTGATCGTTGAGGGAGTCGTCGCCGGCCTGGGCGCAGACGGTGCCGCTTTCTTCGATGAGGGCTGCGCAGGTGGCGTCGGCGTCGTGGCAGTGAGCGACGAGGATCTGGCGGAGCGCGGCGGCGGTTTCCCGGTCCATGAAGAGAGGGCTTGAGGGAGCGGAGAAGAAGGGATCCATGGGGGGCGGGTTCAGAGGGCGGCGGGGACGCGTGAGTGGAGCGAGTGGAAGCGGCTGACGACGAGTCGGGCGAGGGAGTTGAGGGTGTTGAAGACGCCGGTTCCGGAGGTGGCGGAGGCTTCGGTGACGGTGAGGGGCGGGGCGGAGCTGCGGAACGATTGATCCATGGCGGCGCGCGGGAGGGCGTCGGGGAGGTCGCGTTTGTTGTACTGGAGGACGATGGGGAGGGAGTCGGGATGGGTGCGGTTGGCGGCGAGGTGCTGGTGGAGGGCGTGCCATGCGGCGAGATTGTCAGGGGCGCGGCGAGGGTCGCTGTCGGCGACGAAGACGAGGCCATCGGCTCCGCGGAGGACGATCTGGCGGGTGGCGTTGTAGTTTGCCTGGCCGGGGACGGTGTAGAGCTGGAAGCGGGAGCGGTAGCCGTTGATGAGGACGCTTTCGACGGCGAGGAAGTCGAAGAAGAGGGTGCGGTCGCTCATGGTGGCGAGCGTGATGAGGTCGCTGCGTGCGGAGCTATCGAGCCGCTGGTGGATCCATGCGAGGTTGGAGGTTTTTCCGGCCATGGGGGTGCCGGTGTAGACGAGTTTGAAGGTGATCTCGCGGGATTCGTCGTTGAGGATGGCCATGGCGCGCGAGGGTCAGGAGGCACCGGCGAGGGCGCGGACGGTCATGGTGAGTTTTTCCCGGATGCCGTCGGCGAGCTGAGGGGAGGAGTGTTCGACGGCGAGGCACCAGTCGTTTTCGATGAAGAAGCTGCGGGAGAGATTGGCGGACTGGACGGTGAAGGTGCCTGCGCCGTTGAGGTCCATGGCATTGGAGAGCGAGCGGAGGGCGGCGGCGGCGGCGGGAGCGGCCTGGCGGAATCGTGGGAAGGCGGGAGAAGTTGCAGGTGCTTCTGCGGCGATGTCGTGGCTGTGGAGGAGGAGGCACGAGAGGATGCCGGGCAGGGAGGCGCAGTGGGCGGCGGTCATGGCCGGGGTGACGGGGCCGCGGCACATGAAGAGGGCCTGCAAGGCGAGCTGGGTGCGGTCGGCTGGGACCGGCTGGCATTGCAGGGTGACGGGCTGGGCGGCTGGGGTGGCCGGGACGGCTGGGATGGGGGCGTTGCGGTCCGGGGATTGTGGCGGGGGCAGGCACAATTCGGTGGCGCGTCTGGGTGGGCCGAGTTCTGCGAATCCGGGCACGTCGGGTGTTTCGCGGGACGTTGCGGGGATTTTGGGGGCAGAGGGCGCGGGATTGAGGGCAACTGGGAGGGGAGCGGGCAGGAGGTCGCGGTCGTCTGCGGTAGTGACGGGGCGTTGGAAGAGGCTGGGGCAGGCGTGGTAGACGGCGGAGAGGCGGAGGGGAAGGTGGCTGGACGGGGCGAGCGGCAGGAGGACGAGGGTGTCGTCGGGAGGGCCTGCGGGGCGGATGAATTCAGGAGGGAGGAGCTTGCGGAGATCCTTGGCGGTCATGGCCCCGGGGATGGGGGCGGCGGCGGGCTGATGGGCCGGGGCTGCGGGGGCGGGAGATGCCTGCGGGGAGTGATCCGGGATCCCGGAGGGGTGCGGACGACGGAAGAGATGACGCAGATCGAAGGACATGGCGGCTACGCCGCGACCGCTCGCGGGACAGCCGCCAGTAGTCAGGAGACGGACGGCTTGTCAAGATGATTGAACCTTCCGGAGGGGTGAATGAACGGATGGGTGAGGGAATCGGCGGAGGTTGAACAGTCCGGTGGGTGAGGTTGTCGGAAGTTCCGAGTGCCGCTGCCGCGTTCCCGCAAAAAATCATGTTGCGTGGCGTGCGGCGGCCAGACGACATCCAGAACTGATTTTCCGCTGCTTTTTCCCGTCTAATTTCATGAACCGCACTGCTGTTTCCGCTCTCGCCGCTGTCTGCCTGCTTCCGGGCTGTACTGCCATTGACCTGCTGCTTGATCCTCAGCCGCCGTTCAAGGCAGCGGATCCGATGGCGGTGGTGCCGCAGGATTTTCTGTTCAACCGGTACACGCCGCTGAACCGGTGGCTGGACACGGCGGAGCGGGTGCTGATTTTGGACACGCCGCTGAAGAGTTGTTTTGATCATGAGGCGCTGCGGGGGATCCGGTATCGGTGGGTGATTGAGCCGAAGGAGAATCCGGTGATCAACATTGACCGGGTGGCGATGACGCGGCGGCAGCTGCTGTGGTCGCTGGCGCAGGATCACCTGATTCAGATGACGCCGAAGTTCGGTCCGGAGGGCGAGTTGGAGTATCTTGAGCTGCGTTCCCGGAACAGTGCGCTGCAGGATCCGAGCCGGTTCGGTTTCAGTGAGGCGGACCGCAAGCGCAACTGAGGGCTGCAAGGCGATGGGATCACCAGCTGTTGTCAATTTTGCGCCGGAAGCGGGTTCTGTGGAAATCCGTGAGATCGAGGCGCCGGAGATCGGGGACGAGGACGTGCTCCTTGAGGTGGCGGCGGTGGGGGTCTGCGGGAGTGATCTGCATCAGTGGACGGCGGATCATTCGTGGCCGGTGAATTATCCGGTGGTGCTGGGGCATGAGTTTGGCGGGAGGATTGTGCGTGCGGGGAGTGGGGTGACGCACTGGAAGGAAGGGGACCGGGTGGTATCGGAGACGGCGGCGATCATCAGTGCGGACAATCCGATGAGCCGGCGGGGACTGTACAATCTGGATCCGACGCGGAAGGGATTTGGTTA
>CANHUG010000475.1 GCA_947462995.1 Verrucomicrobiales bacterium
GTCTCCCATCCCTCCCCGCGCCATCGCCGGATGTCCGCTTCCATTGAAAGCCACCCGGCCATCCGCACTCGCTACACACGTCCGCGAACCCTTCAGCAAAACCACCGCCCCGCTCGCCTTCGCCAACCCGACCGCCTGGTCCCGGCGGCTCTTCCCTGACAATTCCGGCGCAAACCGCTTCAGCAACCGTTCCATCTCCCCCGGATGGGGCGTCAGCAGGCGCCGCCCCACAGCCGGCCACACGGGCACACCGGCAGGCAGCGCCGCCATCGCATTCAATGCATCCGCGTCTACCACCATCGGTCGCGGATCGTCGCGCACCAATGTCAGCAGATCAGGCGGCGGCGTCCCTCCCAGCCCGGGCCCCACCGCAATCGCATCAAACTTCATCCCCATCACTTCCCGACACGAATCCATCGGCCTCACCATGATTTCCGGCGGACATGCCGCCGCCATCACCGCCCACGCGCGCCGCTCCGTGAACAAGGTCACCAACCCCGCCCCAGCCTGCCCCGCCGCGACCGCAGTCAGTTGCCCCGCCCCGGTAAACCCGACACTCCCAACCACCAATCCCACCCGCCCGGCCTCCCCCTTGTGCATCCCGAATGTCCGCGGTCCCGGCAGCCACGTCCGCATCCACTCCGGCGTCAGCACCCTTGGACGCATCCCACCGTCACCCGGCCCCACCAATCCGTTCAGCGGAACCACCGCAAGCCTCCCGCACCAGTTCTCCGCACCATCCACACAGTGCCCCGTCTTGGGAAACCCGAAGGCTATCGTCAAATCCGCCCGAATCGCCCCCGCCGCCGCACTTCCAGTCTCCGCATCCAACCCCGTCGGCACATCAAGCGCCGCCACCATCGCACCCGTCACCTCACGCAACCGGTTCATTTCCTCGCAAGCCGCCCGCACGGCCCCTGACAATTCACCGGCCGAACCCGTGCCTAACACCCCATCCGCAATCAACGTCAACCCGCGCGGCGGATCATCCCCCACCACCCCTCGCACCACCCGGCCGCTCAACGCCGCCCACTTCTCCATCGCCAGCGGCCGCATCATCTCCTCCGGAAACACGATACGCACCTCCACCCGCCAACCCTCATCCAGCAAATGCCCCGCGAGCACAAAGGCGTCGCCCGCATTGTGCCCTTTCCCGGCATAGACCAGCGCCACCCCCGCTCCCTGACAAAACTGCCGCACCGCCGCCGCCGCACCCGCGCCAGCTTCCTCCATCAGTACCGCTTCAGAAATGCCGCCAGCAACCGCCGCCGCTTCCATCGCACGCATCTCCGCTACACTCACCACCATCCCGGCCGTCGTTTCACCACCCGGAGCCGTCCTCATGACTCTACCAGTTTACCCGACAGCCACTCGGGAATCGCTTCCTGACACCGTTGCGCTTTTTTCCCGCCTTTCGCGATCGCATTCGTCAGGCCCGCATCCAGCACCCGGGCCTTCACGTTATCCGCCCACTGCAAATCCAGATAGTGCATCAACTCGTCCCTCAGTTCCTCGTCCAGCACAGGCACAATAATCTCGAATCGGCTGTCGAAATTCCGCGGTAGAAAATCCGCCGACGACAGAAACACACGCGGATTCCCGCTGTTCCCGAACACAAACAGCCGGCTGTGCTCCAGACATCCATCGACAATCGATCGCCCCTCGATGTTCCCACTCACCTTCGGATGCCCGGCCGCCACAGAAAACATGCTCCGCACCATCAACCGCACCTCCACCCCCGCCTCCGCCGCTTCATACAGCAGCGCCGTCATCTCCGGATCCGCCAGATTGTTCAGCTTAAGAAACACCGATGCCTTCCCGCCGGCTTTCGCCACCGCAGTCTCATGCCGGATCATCGAACCAATCGCTGTCCGCAGCTGAAATGGTGCCGCCACCAGATGATTCAGCACCGGCGGCTGCCAGTTCGTTTCGAAAAACCGGAAGCTCTCCACAATGTCCGTCCCCATTCCGTGATGCGCCGTCAGCAGCAGGTGGTCCGTGTAAAACCTCGCCGTGTCCTCATTGAAGTTCCCCGTTCCTAACGCACTGTAATGCCGCGACTCTCCATGTTCGTTCCGCGTCACCACACACATCTTGGCGTGCACTTTCAAACCCGGCACTCCCAGAATCACCCGGATCCCCGCATCCTGATACCGCTGCGCCCAACTGATGTTCTGCTGCTCGTCAAACCTCGCCTGCGGCTCCACCAGCACTGTCACTTCCTTGCCGTTCTGCGCCGCAGTGATCAATGCACTCGCCACACTCGAATGCCGCGCCAGCCGGTACTGCGTCAGCCGGATGCTGTCCACAAACGGATCCAGGCTCGCTTCCCTCAGAAAATCCAGAAACAGGCTGAACGAATGCCAGGGCAGATGCAGCAGCACATCGCCTTCCTGCAGGGTCCGGAAGATACTCTCACGGTCGCCGCTCAGCACCCGGTGCGGCAATCGCCGCGGTGCCGCCGCCTTCATCGACGCAGGCACCGGAAACTGCACCAGATCCCTTCTGTTATGATACCGCCCCCCAGGCAGCAGCGTCGGCTCTTCCCCAAGCCTCAGCTTGTCAGTCAGCAGCTCCAGAAACGGCTTCGGGATTCCTCCATCGTAATTCATCCGCACCGGCGCACCCGTCCGCCGCGCCCTCAATCCCTCCGCAATCCTATCATAGAGGCTCGCCGTGAAATCATCGTCAAACTCCAGCTCCGCATCCCGCGTGAACTTGATCGCCCACGCGTCAAACTGCGTGTACGGCAACCCAGTGAACAGGCTCGGCATCCCGAACCGGATGATGTCGTCAAGACACATCACAATCCGTTCCCCTTTGTGCTCCGGCAATGTCACGTACCGCGGCAGCTCCGGCACCGGAATCCGGATCAGCGCATGCGCCTCCCGCCCCTTCCGGTCATGCCGCCCCAATTCCACCGCCAGATACATCGATGTGTCCGCCAAGGTCTCAAACCGACTGTACGAACGCACCATCACCGGCATGATGTGCGGCCTCACCGACTCGAAAAAATACTCGTAAAGCCAGTCCCACAACGGCCGCGGCACATCCTTCTCGTTCACCAGCCGCACCCCCGCCTTCGCCATCCCCCTCAGGATATCCCTGTACACCACATCAAACTGCAATCCATCCCGCCGGATCAACCGCCGCGCTTCCCTCAAGGTCTCCCGAGGATCCGGCAGCCGCAGCTGCCGGTAATCCTTCCCCAGCAGCACCAGCCGCCGCAAGGTCGCCATCCGCACCCGGAAAAACTCGTCCAGATTCGAAGAGTAAATCCCCAGA
>CANHUG010000476.1 GCA_947462995.1 Verrucomicrobiales bacterium
CGCTCGGCCGCCTCCGAACCTGCTAGCCGAAGGCCTTGGACTGCGGAAGCCTGCTGCCGCTTTCCCGGAGCCAGCCCGCTGGCCCGGCACCATTCGCGTGTCCCCTCTCCCAACACGCCCTTTCCGAACAAGCTAGCCGAAGGCTCTGGACTGCTGGGAGAATCACAGCTCTCAGGGCGCACGGAGTGCGCGCGGCACGCCCCTCCCAACACGCCCCCTCTCCCCTCTCCCCTCTCCCCACACGCCATTCAAACTTCTCACTTCTCACTTCTCACTTCCCCCCACCCCCCTAAAACCTAACACTAATCCCCACAAACGGACTGAAATCAACCGCCGCCGCGCTCAATCCCACCCTGACACCCGCGTCCCACACCCAGTCCCGCCGCACCTCCCACGTCACCCCCGCATTCGCATACACTTCCACCCCATCCTCGCCCCCGAACACCCCCACCACTTCTAGAAAATACCCGCTCGTCTCCGTCAATTCATGCCCCGCCGTCGCCGACACCAGCACCTCCCCGCGACTCCCGCCCCCCTCACCTCTCACCACCCCCAACTCCACCATCGCCCCAGTCGCCCACCCCCACACCCCACCCACCGCCACCGGCACAATCAACCCTCCCTCCACTCCCCCAGCCCCCAATCCCCCTCCCGTCGGCAACACCACATACGGCATCAACGCCACCGCCACCCGCCCACCATCATTCCCCAGCACGTTCCGCTTCACCCGCACCGTCATATCCCCCACCCCAACCCCATCCCCACTCACCACCGTCACAAACGGCACCACCACCTGCACATCCACATCCTCACCCACCCCATACTTCCAATTCATCTCCATCCCCACCCACTCCTCCCACTCCCCACCATCCAATTCCCCACTCGCCAACTCCGTCTCCACCTGCCAATGCCCGCGCTCCACCGAATACGCACTCTCCGTCGTGTCCGGCCGGTCCGTCCGCATCTCCCGCCCCTCCACCAACACCGGCAAAACCAACGCCACACCCAGCCATTTCATCGTTCTCTGCTTCATTTGTAGTCTTGGGTTTTCAATGTAGTGTGTGCTACATGTAGCCGAGGCTACGAAACCATCCCGGCGTTGCAAGTGGCAATCCTGAATTCACTATCCCCCCAGCCATGCCCGCCGTCCGCCGCTCCACTGCCCCCTCCCAACCCGCCCAGCCTGCCCCCACCCGCAGCACCACGGCCCAGGCCAGCAGTCTTTCCAAAGCACGCCAGGACAACGCCCGCGAAATCGCCGAAGACTACGTCGAAGCCATCGCCGACCTCATCACCCTCACCGGCGAAGCCCGCGTCGTCGACCTCGCCCGAACCCTCGGCGTCACCCACGTCACCGTCAGCCGCACCATCACCAGACTCCAGCGCCAGGGCTTCGTCCGCTCCGAACCCTACCGCTCCATCTTCCTCACCGAATCCGGAGCCGCCCTCGCACGCGACTGCAAATCCCGCCACGAAACCGTCACCGCCTTCCTCCGCGCCCTCGGGGTCCGCCGCGAAACCGCTGAACGCGACGCCGAAGGCATCGAACACCACGTCAGCGACGAAACCCTCGCCGCCTTCCTCAAGTTCCTCCACTCCCGCTGACCCGCGCCAGCCAAGGCCAACAGCCCCCCGCCATCTCCCGCGCTCCCCGCGGCCCCGTTCCTGCTCCTCTGCAGTATGGACTCCGCTCCATTCTGCCATACCATTGCCCCATGAGGTCGCTGCCATTCATCATCTCCACGCTCCTCACCGCTCTGGCCCTCATCGCCCCAGCCGCCGACTTCTACACCCCAGTCAGCATCACCAGCCCCAACTCCGAAGCCTTCTACCCCATCGAACAGCTCCACCAGGGCCCCGGCATCGGCTTCTCCGCCTCCCCGCCCCACGACGGCTTCCCCGGCCAGACATGGGTCACCTCCGCCCCCGGCGGTTATCCCTCCGACTACCTCGCCGTCCGCCCGGCACCCATCCTCCTCATCGATCTCGGCACCGACCGCTACCTCACCGAAATCAGCACATGGGGCTACACCACCGCCAACGACAACGGGCTCAAGACCTTCTCGCTTCGCTTCGCCACCAGCGCCGAAGGCCCCACCGGCTTCAGTAGCTCCATCCCTCCCCAAGGCCCGTTCTCCGCCCTCAAATCCGACGTCACCCGCGATAGCCGCCCGCTCACCCCGCTCACCGCACGCTACGTCGAATTCACCTGCACCGACAACTACTTCACCGGCACCGGTGCCGCCGGAGGCGACCGCGTCGGCCTGGGCGAAATCGCCTTCGCCTTCATCCCGCCTCCCATCACCGTCAAACTCGAAGCCTCGCCTTCCCTCGTCGACTTCGGCAACTTCCCCACCCAGCCCGGCATCGTCACCCGCTCAGTCACCATCCGCAACACCGGCGCCTCCGCCCCGCTCACCCTGACAAATCCCGTCATCACCGGTCCCGGTGCCTCCCGCTTCTCCCTCTCCTCTTTCCCGGCCTCCGTCGCCCCCGGCTCCTCCGGCACCATCAACCTCTCCTTCAACCCCGCCAACCTCGACGGCTGCTGGTCCGCTCAACTCCTCATCAACTCCAACGACCCCGCCCGCCCAGTCCTCAACATCGGTCTCCTCGCCTCCGTCAACTGCACGCCCGCCCCACCCGAACCCGTCGCCTTCTCCCAACCCGCAGGCACCTTCACCGGCTCGCTCACCCTGACACTCTCCTCACCCACCCCCGGAGCCGTCATCCTCTTCACCACCGACGGCTCTCTGCCCTCTCAAGACTCCGCTCAACTCTACTCGGCACCGCTCCAACTCTCCGCCTCCACCATGGTCCGCGCCGTCGCCTCCCTCGCCGGCAAACTCAGCCCACCCGCCTCCTCAGGCTACCTCCGGCTCTCCTCAGCCCTCGCCTCCCGCACTTCCCCGCTCCCAATCCTCCTCATCGACAACTTCAACGCCGGCACCATCCCCGACAAGGGCTGGACCACTTCTAACCAAACCGGCGCAGGGCTCCGCCAGCGCGCCCTCCAGCCCGCTCTCTTCCTCCTCTACGACCGCAACCCCGCCTCCAACCGCGCCTCCCTCCTCGGCCCCGCCTCCACCGCCACCCGCGCCGGCCTGCGCGTCCGCGGAGCCTTCTCCTCCACATGGTTCCCCAAACCCTACGCCCTCGAAACATGGGACGATCTCGATAACGACCGCAACCTCCCGCTCCTCGGTATGCCCAGCGAATCCGACTGGGTCCTCTACCACC
>CANHUG010000477.1 GCA_947462995.1 Verrucomicrobiales bacterium
AGCATCACATCACTCCATTCCGCAGGGTACGCCCCGCGCGCATCCGTCAGCGCAAGCCCGCTCAGCCCCGTCCCGCCCATCCGGAAATCCGCACTGCTCGGAAACTCCGGCGCATAACTCTTCCACTGTCCGTTCGAGCACCCGGGATAATTCCCGTAATCGTGAAACGGCATCACCGGATAACCAAAATCATTCGCCTCCTGGATGAAGGTCTCCCCCTCGCCGTTCATCACGAGGCCCCAGATGTTGCACGGTCCATTGCTCGTGATCTCAAACTCCGACCCATCCGGCCTGAATCGCGCCATCCTCGTCTGGTCAAACTGCACTTCCTTGTCAGGCCCGTGCACTTTCCCGGAATTGAATGCCCCCTGCGCCAGCCAGATCCACCCGCCCGGCGCACGTGTGAACTGGTGCGGAAACAAATGCGAATCCTGTACCCCGAACCCCGTCAGCACCACCTCCCGCTTGTCCGCCTTGCCATCCCCGTCCGTGTCCCGCAGCAACTCGACGTCGTGCCCGTGCTGCACATAACACCCGTCCTTGTAAGGCAGAATCCCCAGCGGAATCGCCAGTCCCTCCGCGAACACCGTCGGCTCCTTCGCAAACTTCGGCGCACCCCCGTTCGTCCCACGGTCCACAATGTCGTACACCAGAATCTTGTCCTTCGCCTTGCTCGCATACAGCGCATCCGCCGCCGCAGGATTCTCATTCGCATCCACCGGATACTCCAGCGCCGTCATCGTCCACAACCTCCCCTTCTGGTCAAAATACGCCGCAATGAACTTCCCGAACCCCTTCGACTCATCCTCACTAACCACCAGCTCCATCTCAAACCCCGGCGGCAGCGTGAACGACGCCTTCTGTTCCTCCGGCGTCACCGGCGATGGCTTCGCCGCAGGCTTCGGATCCGGCGCTCCCTTCGGCTGCACCGTCGCCGGCAATTCCTCAATCGTGATCTCCTTCGCCTCAATGAGAGCCTTCCCACCCCCGTGCACCTGAATCCCAATCAACCCCTCCCGCTCAATCGCCGGATCCGCCTCGATATAATCCACCCCCATCACCCCGTTGATCCACGTCGTCACCCGCGCCCCCTCCGCCCGAATCACATACTCATTCCAGTCATTCCGCCGGATCACCGGATCCAGCGCCTTCATGTCACTCTGCGCCATCACCCGGTTCCTCCGACTCTCATCATACACACACCCCCACCACGTCGGATCCCCGTAATCACACTGATACCCACGCATCTCCGACGAATTCGCCACCCGCGTGCTCCGCATCTGAATCCCGCTGTTCACAAACCCCGTCCCCCGCAGCCTCAACTTCGCCCTCAGCACGAAATTCCCATACCGCTTCTTCGTCGCCAGAAAATCATTGTGCTCCACCTGCTCCGTCAGCGACCCACCCGCAATCGCCCCGTCCGCCACCTTCCACAACTTCGGATTCCCCTCCCAGCCATCCAGCGTCTTCCCGTCAAACAACGACACCGCATTCTTCCCGGGCACCGGCGGCGGCTCCGCTCGCAGCACCGGCAGACTCAAAACAACAAACAAAAGCAGGCGGGGGGTCTTCATGGGATTTAATCAGCCCCTCCATACGCCAGATCCCACCCACTTCTGCACCGGAAAAAATCCACGGATTCCCGGCACCCCCCCGCCCCCTCATTCACCGCATCGCCGCCTCCTCCGCACACGAATGCCGGTAAAGCGACTCCACATCCCCGAACCGCACGCGCCGCTCGTTATCCGTAAACCACGACCTCACCACCCGCGGCGGACTGTCACCCGCAAAAACCAACTCCAGCCAGCCGCCGTACGCACCGAACAACCCGAACACCACTCCGCTCGACCGCTCCCGGAAAACCCGCGGCTCACCCCATCCCGGCAGCGCCGGTGGGTCATATGGCATTGGCTTCCCCGTCGACTCCAGATGCAGCCGCCGCTGCGCCGCCACATCCAGCAGCACGTCGCAATGCTTCCAATGCGCCCACCCCACCCTCACATACCGCTCAGCCTCCGCTCCCTCCACCGCCACAAACGGCGAACTCGGCCCCGGCTCCACCACCTTGCAACCCGCCATCACCACACTCATCATCAGCAGAAGTCTCTTCATAACATCCCCCCTCAGCTCAGCGACACCGGATCGACATCAAAAACCGCCACCACCTCCTGCGGAAACGTCGTCCCCCTCAGAATCGGCTGCACATGCCGCGTGATCAGGCTCGTCCGCGGTGCCCGCAGCAGGATCTGAAACCGGTACTGGTCATGCGACTTCTCCAGCGGACTCGGCGCAGGATCCCCCACTACTAACCCCTCCGGTGCATTCTCCACAATCCGCCGGTGCAGGGTCTCCAGCGTGAACTCCGCCATCCGCTGGTTCGGCGACTTGCACGTCAGCAGCGCCGCATGCGTGTACGGCGGATAACTGAACACTTTCCGCATCTCCAGTTCCTGCTCGCTGAACCCCGTGAAATCATGGTGCCGCGCATGCAGAATCGCCGGCAGATGCGGGCTGTACGTCTGCACAATCACCTCGCCACGCAGTGACCCCCGACCCGCCCGACCCGCCACCTGCGTCAGCAGCGAAAACGTCCGCTCCGCCGCCCGGAAATCCGGCGTGTGCAAGGTCAGATCCGCATTCAGCACCCCCACCAATGTAACGTTAGGAAAATGCAGGCCCTTCGCAATCATCTGCGTCCCCACCAGAATGTCGATCTTCCCCGTCTTGAACTGCTGCAGCGTGTCCCGCAGGGTGTGCTTCTGCTGCATCGCATCCGTATCCACCCGCGCCGTCCGCGCCTTCGGAAACACCGTCGTCAGGGTGTGATGCACCCGCTCGGTCCCATAACCCGCCAGCAGGATCCCCGGATCCGCACACTCCGGACACTTCTTCGGCGGCAGCTTCTGAAACCCGCACACATGACACACCAACCGCTGGCTCTCATGATGCAACGTCATCGGCACCGAACAATGCGCGCACTTCACCACGTGCCCGCACGCCAGACACTGCACACTCGCCGCAAACCCCCGCCGGTTGATGAACAATATCGTCTGCTCGGCCCGCTGCAGCCGCTGATCCATCGCCAACCGCAACCGCTCGCTGATGATCGGCGGGGTGCCTTTCGGTCCCGCCCGCCGCTTCTCTAACCGCATATCGATCACCCGGATCAATGGCAACCCGGCACTGTCCGCACGCTCGCCCATCGTCAGCAGCCGGTACTTCCCACGCTGCGC
>CANHUG010000478.1 GCA_947462995.1 Verrucomicrobiales bacterium
AACCATCGGCCAGGTCGTCAAAGACGAAGTCGTCCCTGGCGCAAACCGACTCCGCGTCTTCGTCCTCCAGGTCACCTGCTGCGCCGCCGACGCTCGCCCCTACTCCATCCCAGTCGTCTTCGACGGCCCACTCCCGGAATACCAGGAAATGGGCTGGTACAAAATCACCGGCACCGTCAACTACGCCGACGAACGCGGGGTCCGCACCGCCGTCCTCAAAGCCTCCTCCATCACCCCTTCCCTCAGACCCAAGGACCAGCGCGCCACATTCTAACCACTCGCAAAGTGGCACGGGCATCCTGCCTGTGACCTCCTTGCCGAACACGCAGGGTGGCACGGGCATCCTGCCTGTGACCTCAAAGGAGGGGGGACTTTCCTGTCCCCCAAACTCCCAAGCAAGCACGCTGGCTCAGGCATCCCGCCTGTGACATACAACCCTAGCAAGTCCACCCCGGCCTTGTCTCAACCCCCATCTCCCGCGCCCTCACGCCTGCGGCGCTTCATGCAACCGGAATGCCTGGTGCACCACCCGGATCGCATTCTCCTGACTCTTCTCGTCCACAATCACCGCAATCTTGATCTCGGACGTCGATATCATGTCAATGTTGATCCCCGCATCACCCAGCGCCTTGAACATCGTCGCCGCCACCCCGCTGTGACTCCGCATCCCGATCCCCACCGCTGACACTTTCGCAATCCCGTCCGTCGCCAGAATCTCCACCCGCTCGCCAATCCCCCGCACCGCTTCCTCCAGAACCTCGCGCGCCTTCTTCAGATCGTTCTTGTGCAGCGTGAACGAAATCCGCGCCTCCCCGTCCCTCCCCGTATTCTGAACAATCATGTCAATGTTCAGATGCGCCGACCCAATCGCCGAAAACACCCGCGCCGCATTCCCAGGCCGGTCCGGCAACGCTGCAATGGTGATCTTGGCCTGGTCCTTCTCAAGACTGACCCCGCGGATGACAACTGATTCCATATTCATGGTTTCCCGAGTGACGAGGGTTCCGGGGTTCTGGTTCATGCTGTTTCGCACCTCAAACGGTACCCCGAACTTGTTCGCAAATTCCACACTGCGGCTCTGCATCACCTTGCTCCCACTGCTCGCCATCTCCAGCATCTCCTCATAGCTGATCACCGGAATCTTCCGGGCATCAGGCACCAATCGAGGATCAGCCGTGTATACCCCATCCACATCCGTGAAAATCTGACACACATCCGCCTTGATCGCCGCCGCCAGCGCAATCGCCGTCAGATCACTCCCACCCCGACCCAGCGTCGTGATCCGCCCGCCGCCCGTCACCCCCTGAAACCCGGCAACCACCACCACGTGCCCCTCATCCAGCAGCCGGTTCACCTCATCCGGCGAAATACTGCTGATCCGCGCCTTCGTATGCACGCCATCCGTCACAATCCCGGCCTGGCCCCCCGTGCACGATGCCGCCTTCCCTCCCATCGCCTCAATCGCCATCGCCGTCAGCGCAATCGTCGTCTGCTCCCCAGTCGCCAGCAGCACGTCCATCTCCCGCTCCAACGGCTCCTCACTCACCTCCCTCGCCAGCCGGATCAGATTGTCCGTCACCCCGCTCATCGCAGAAACCACCACCACCACCCGGTTGCCAGCCCGCTGGGTCTCCAGCACGCGGCGCGCAACATTCTTGATGCGCTCCGGATTACCGACGGATGTCCCGCCATATTTCTGCACGATTGTCGCCATGTGGGGAAGGAGCGGGATGGGTAAACGGTTGTTTCCAGCCATCAAGTGCCAATCGCACCGTTTCCGTCTCCCCTCGCTCAGCCCATCAGCGCCGCAAACAGCTCCCGCTCCGCCGCCACCGCCCGACTCAACGTCGCCGCCGGTGCCCGCAACGCCTCATCCAGCGTCTCCCGCGTCGCCGCCGCGATCAATCCGTGAAAACACGCCGCCAGCTCCCGACGCGCCTCCTCATCCACCAAACCTCCCGCCGCCACCACCGGCCGCCCATACCGCCGCGCCAGCGCCGCCACCCCCGCCGGGCCCTTCCCGTGCAGGGTCTGCGCATCAAGGCATCCCTCCCCGGTAATCACCAGATCCGCCGCCCGCACCGCCGCCGTCAACTCCGTCACCTCCGCAATCAGATCAAACCCAGGCCGCACCTCCGCCCCGCAGAACGCCATCAGCCCGAACCCCAGTCCCCCCGCCGCTCCAGACCCCGGCCGCCCACGCACCTCCACCCCCATCGTCGCCTCCACCACGTCCGCCAATCGCGCCAAACCAGCCTCAAACGCCTCCATCCTCTCCAGCCGCACGCCCTTCTGCGGCCCGTAAACCCGCGTCGCACCCTGCGCCCCCAACAGCGGATTCGTCACATCACACGCCGCCGTCACCCGCGGCCACCCAGACCGGTCAGGCACCTCCATCCGCTCAATCATCCCCAGATTCGCCGGCACCGGCTCCAACTCCACACCCGCCGCATCGAAAAACCGATACCCCAGCGCATGCGCCATCCCCGCCCCGCCATCGTTCGTCGCACTCCCCCCGATCCCCACAATAATCCGCTGCGCCCCCCTCGCCATCGCCGCCTTCATCAACTCACCCGTCCCAGCCGTCGTCGCCCGCCACGGATTCCTCCGCTCCGCACTCAGCAGCTTCAACCCGGACGCCTCGCTCATCTCAATCACCGCCGTCACATCGTCACCCATCCACGCCCAACCAGCCGCCGTCCGGTCACCCAGCGGCCCCCTCACCTCCTCCGTCAGCCACGTGCCCCCAAGCGCATCGCAAATCACCCGCGCCGTCCCCTCCCCTCCGTCCGCAATCGGCCGCATCACCACCTTCGCCTCCGGAATACAGCGCTTCAATCCCGCAGCCACCGCCGCGCACGCCTCCGCCGCAGTCAGGGTTCCTTTGAATTTATCGCACGCAATGAGCACCACAGGAGCTGCCATGACCATGAAATCGGGTGTCTCGCGCCCCTGTCAACGGCACACCAGTGCCGTCCGCCTTACAGATGACACCTTCTGAACGGGAAATTTCCCGCATGACGCAGGCCGCACCCACCCCTTCACCGCTGTTCCTCCTCAAGCCCAGTCCGCTGCACACAACTCTCAATGATCCCCGCACCTATCGCATACCGCGTCAGGCTCGCCGTATCGTGAATGTCCAGCTTCACCATCAGATTCTGCCGGTGCTTCTCCACCGTCTTGATGCTGATTCCCAGAATGTCCGCCGTCTCCTTGTTCGGCCGCCCCTCC
>CANHUG010000479.1 GCA_947462995.1 Verrucomicrobiales bacterium
CTTCATCACCGCCAACTTCCTCCACATCGCCCTCACCGGCCTCAGCGGCGGCTTCCTCGGCCTCGCCATCCGCTGGCCCCGTTCCTTCTTCCACGAATTCGCCATCGTCTTCATCGGTGCTATCCTCGCTCACGGTCTCTACGACTGGGGCCTCAGCCCAGGCTCTGGCTCCGAAGGCGGCACCATCCAATGGTTCACCTTCCTCGGCGTCGCGTGGTTTTATTTTCAAAATCTCCGACGCTTCGGCGACCGTCTCCCCGCCGTCATCGCCCCCCAAGCCGTCTGGATCACCGGCGTCTCCATCATCGCCGTCCTAACCATGGTCACCGTCGGCAGCCAGTTCGGCTTCCGCCTCGCCATGGCCTCCGCCGTCCTCCCAGCCATCGCCCTCTTCACCACCGCCGCCCTCATCATCTGGCAAATCCGCCACCATTGACGCCAACCTACCCTCCCTCCCCGCTCACACAAAAAGGGCCGGCACCTCGCGGCACCGGCCCTCCAGATTCAATCTGCTGTGCTTTCCGGGTCACCCCGGAATCACCTCAGTAGCGCAAACGGAGACCCACGTTGAACGTGATCTCGTCCTTGCCGGCGCTCAGACCGCCAGCGAGATCAACATTGTCAGTGATCCCGTAGTACAGGCGGCCAAAACCAGCCCACTCGTTCGTCACGTCGATGTTCGACCAAGCCGCACCAGCGTGCGCTTCAAAACGACCCCAGCGACCACGGAAGTGAGGACGCACATACAGGCTCGCGTCGTTGTCCGAACCGATCGGGCTGTTGTCGAAGCCGTAGAAGGCCGCGCCAACTTCCGTCACGAAATGAATGTTCGTCGTCACCGGAATGAATCCGCCAATCCCGACGTTCGCCGTCCAGAGATCAGCCGAATCACGAGCGGTGTCCACCGACGACCAGGCCCCGCCCGCCGTCAGATAGAAATTGTTGATCGGCGAGTAGCTCAACGAAAGGCCGACGCCGTCCGAAGAATCAAGACCAGGAGTGTCGAACTCCGTGTGCAGCCAACCCACTTCGAGAAGGTTGTAGGACAGATCCGAAGGAACCGCCGCGATAGGTGCCGAAGGTGCCACAGGGGCCGGTGCCGGCGTGCCGGCAGTCAGTGAAGCGCTGCCGATGGCGAGCGCGCCGAGAGCAATGATGCTGATTTTGTTCATTGTGTTGCGTTTGTTTTGGTTTTTTCCAGCCGCGCCATCAGGCCGCCGGTTCAGTCACCCCAAGCCCGACTCCGCACATGGCAAAGCCCGCCCCAAAGCGTCCGATGTCTAATATTTACAAGAAATACTGAAGTTTTGCAAATAAAGTTTCCCGGAAATCTCACGCCCCCATAATATCGCCCTTCTCTCCACCTCCCCCAACCCGGAATTTCCATTGACCCCGGGTGCCCCTCTGCAACCGTCCCACCCATGAAGAAAACCCTGATCATCGGCGCCGGCGGCGTCGGACGCGTCGTGGCTCACAAATGCGCCCAACTCCACGAGGTCTTCGGCGACATCCTCCTCGCCAGCCGCACCGTCTCCAAATGCGACGCCATCGCCGCCGACATCAGGGAAAAAAAAGGCGTCACCATCAAAACCGCCGCCGTCGACGCCGATGACGTCGCCGCCACCGCCAGCCTCATCCGCTCGTTCGGCGCTGACATCGTCATCAACGTCGCCCTCCCCTACCAGGACCTCTCCATCATGGACGCCTGCCTCGAAGCCGGTGCCCACTACGTCGACACCGCCAACTACGAACCCCTCGACACCGCCAAGTTCGAATACAAATGGCAATGGGCCTACCAGGAAAAATTCCAGAAGGCCGGCCTCACCGCACTCCTCGGCAGCGGCTTCGACCCAGGCGCAACCAACGTCTTCTGCGCCCACGCCGCCAAACACCACTTCGACGAAATCCTCTCCCTCGACATCGTCGACTGCAACGCCGGCTCCAACGGCCTCCCCTTCGCCACTAACTTCAACCCGGAAATCAATATCCGCGAAATCACCGCCCGCGGCCGCTTCTGGAAAGACGGCGCATGGCAGGAAACCGACCCCATCTCCGTCGGCACCACCTTCGACTTCCCCCAAGTCGGCCCGAAAAAAATGTACCTCCTCTACCACGAGGAACTCGAAAGTCTCTCCAAGCACTTCCCCTCCGCTCGCCAGATGCGCTTCTGGATGACGTTCTCCGATAGCTACCTCACCCACCTCCGCGTCCTCGAAAACGTCGGGATGACCAGCATCAAACCCATCCCCTTCAAAGGCGGCGAAATCGTTCCCCTCGAATTCCTCAAGGCCGTCCTCCCCGACCCCGGCTCCCTCGGCGCACTAACCAAAGGCAAAACCTGCATCGGCGACGTCATCACCGGCACCAAAGACGGCAAAACCAAGCACTACTTCATCTGGAACGTCTGCGATCACGAGGAATGCTTCCGCGAAACCGGCGCCCAGGGCGTCAGCTACACCACCGGCGTCCCCGCCATGATCGGTGCCAAAATGGTCCTCGAAGGCAAATGGCAACGCCCCGGCGTCTGGAACATGGAACAATGCGATCCCGATCCCTTCATGGCCGACATGAACCGCTACGGGCTCCCATGGCACGAGCAAGTCCTCCCGGAAAACCCGCTCGCCCACATCGAAGCCTGACATGTCCACCGTCGCCGGCCCAGTCCACGAGGTCTGTTCCTCCCTGGACCTCTCTCGCGTCCCCGCTCCAGCCTTCGTCGTCGATCTCAGCAGGCTCCGCAAAAACCTCGAACACCTCGCCGCCGTCAAAGCAGCCGCAGGTTGCCGCATCCTCCTCGCCCAGAAGGGCTTCAGCATGTGGGCCACCTACCCGCTCATCCGCCAGTACCTCGACGGTACCTGCAGCAGCGGCCCGTGGGAAGCCATGCTCGCCCGCGAAAAATTCGGCAAGGAAATCCACGTCTACAGCCCAGCCTTCACCGACGAAGATCTCGCCGAAGTCATCCCCTTCGCCGACCACCTCTCCTTCAACTCCGTCCGTCAGTGGCACCGCGGCCTCGAATTCATCCGCCGCAGCGGCCGCCACATCGAAACCGCTCTCCGCATCAATCCTCAGGTCTCCACAGGCGACCACGCCATCTACGATCCCTGCGTCCCCGGCTCCCGTCTCGGGATCCCTCTGTCTGAATTGAAGGGCGAAGACCTCTCCGCCCTCGACGGGCTCCACTTCCACACGCTCTGCGAACAGAACGCCGACGCCCTA
>CANHUG010000480.1 GCA_947462995.1 Verrucomicrobiales bacterium
CGATACGTGATCACATTCGCCGTCATCGCCGCACCGTCAGGCCCCCACCTCCGGTACACTTCCTGAATCACCCGCTCCCGCCGCTCCCCCGACGGCAGATCCAGATCAATGTCCGGCCACGATGTCCTCCCCTCACTCAAAAACCGCTCGAACAACAACCGGCACGCCACCGGATCACACGCCGTAATCCCCAGCGCATAACAAACCACACTGTTCGCCGCACTCCCACGACCCTGCACCAGTATGTTCTGCGCCGTGCAGAAATTCACAATGTCCCACACCAGCAGAAAATACCCGCTGAACCCCAGCCGCCCGATCACCCCTAACTCATGCTCAATCTGCCGGCGATGCGCCCGCCCCAGATGCCCATACCGCGACCTTGCCCCCGCCATCGTCACCTTCCTCAGAAAACTCTCCGCCGTCTCACCACCCGGCACAGGATACGCCGGAAACTCATACCCCGGATCCTCCAGCGAAAACTCCAATCGCTCCGCCAGCCGCTCCGTCCCAGCCAGCGCCTCCGGCATATCCCCAAACAATGCCCGCATCGCCGACGGCGACCGCAGACACCGCTCCTCATTCGCCGCCAGCAACCGCCCAGCCCCATCCAACGACGTGTGATGCCGCGCACAACTGAACACATCCATCACCGCTCGATCCTCCCGCACCGCATGCGATACCCCACTCGACGCCATCAACGGCAACCGCAACGCCCCCGCCAGATCCCGCAGCGACCGCTCCCACACCTCCTCCCCTCGCCGCAACTGCCGCTGCACCTCCACATAAACTCCCCCCTCCCCGAAAATCCGCACCATCCGCTCCGCAGCCACCCGCGCCCCCCCAGGATCCCCACGCGCCAGCGCCCGCCGCACCGGCCCCTCCTCATCCCCCGTCAACACCACCAATCCCTCCGCAAACTCCGGCAAATCATCCCACCGCACCGGTGCCTCCGCCTTCGTCCCGCGCAGCTTCGCCTTCGTAATCAACCGACACAAATGCCGGTACCCAGTCAGGCTCTCCGCCAGCACCGGCAACACCACCCCATCCTCCATCGTCAACTCCGCCCCAGTCACCGCCCGAATCCCCGCTGCCTTCGCCGCCTTCAAAAACCGCGGAGCCCCATACACCCCGTCCCGGTCCGTCAGCCCCACCACCCCCAACCCTAACTCCCCAGCACGCGCCACCAGCGACTCCGGCGTCGAGGCCCCCCGCAGAAAACTGAACGCACTCCGCATGTGCAGCTCCGCCTTCATGCCCACATCCCTTCCCCCGAACGCACCACCGCCGACTCCATACACCCATCCACATACCACTCCCCCTCCTCACGCCTCAACCGCCACAAACTCCCATCCACCATCGCCACCTCCCATTCCTCACATCGCCACCCTCCCCCAGCCTCCCACCACTGCCCTGACAAACGCCACGGCCCCCGGCTCTCCACCACCCGACCCCGCACCGCCGCACTATCCAACCGCACCGGCCTCCATCCCTCCACCACCACACGCACCGGCATCGGCGGCCGAAACCGATGCAGCGGCAACCCGCTCGTCATGTCCCGCTCCGCCTCCCGCACCCCCACCACCCGCTGAAACGCCGGAGTCGCCATCCGCCACCGGTCCGGTCGATGGCTGTCCTCCACCACCGCCACCCCCGCACGTCCCTCCCCAGTCAACGCCAGCAACCGCGCCATCGTCTCCCCAAACCGGTTCGGATCCCGCAACGCATTCTCAAACAACTGAAATTGCGTCGCCTCCGCCACCCCCGGAAACAACTCCAGCACCACCCCGCTCGGCCCCCTCTCCAACCGCAAGCTCTCCAGATGCGTGTGCAGAATCCGAAACAACAACCCGGCATCCGCAGACGGCGACGGCACCGTGAACGTCCGCACCACCGGCTCCCCTCCCTCCACCTGGATCGTCAGCCGCATCACCCCAGCCACCCGCCACGTCGCCCGCATCCGCAGCGTCAATTGATCCAGAAACCGCCGCAACACAAACAACAGCGGCTCCAGCGTCTCCACCGCATGCTCGAAATCCATCCCCTCACGGTACTCCACCTCCCCAACCTCACACCGCAACGGCCGCTCCACCCGCCCAGCCGCCAACTCCCACAACCTCGCCGCCTCCGGCCCCAGCCGATCCGCCGTCTCCGCATACGGCAACGCCGTCAACTGCCCAGCCGTCCGCACCCCCCATCCCTCCAGCACCGCCAGCAACCCACTCGGTGGACCCAGATCCCGCAACGCGATCCGCCGCAAAAACACCGACGGCTCCGTCACCACCAGCACCGGCCGCGCCCGCCGCGACGCCAGCAACGCCAGATCAGGATTCGGCCCCAACCCAGCCCGCGCCTCCAGCAGACACGCCCGCATCGCCTCCACCGCCCGCGCCCCCAACCCTTCCCAGTCCCGCTCCCTCGACCGACCCAACCCCACCGTCACCACCCCAGCCGACGTCGCCTCCACCTCCGGCGAAAACATCGCCCCAGCCTGCAGCAACGCCTGCATCGCCGACTTCTCCTGCCGCACATCCCGCGACAACAATACCACCCCGCTGCACCGCGCCAACGCCTGCACCGCCGCCTGCCCAGGCCTCACCCCCGCACGCCACGCCGCCCCATTCACCGCCAGCACAGGATGCCGGTGCCCCACTGGATCCGTCACCGCCAACGGCAAATCCGGTGGATCATCACGCCACCGACGCAACGCCTGCAGCGGAAACCCTGGCAACTGAAGTACTAAATGCATTCTCGTCTCTTCTTCAGGTTCATCAATTCAGGTTCATCTCCCCCCCTCACGCCGTCCGCACACGGTACACCACGCGCCGCCGCTCCACCTTCACCCCTAACCCAACACAAAGCCCCTCCCGCATCTCCCCCTGCAACCCCAGCGTCCCCCCCACCCGCAACAACAACCGCAACCGCGCCGACTCCACCGCCGGCTCCCGCGTGAACACCACCAGCGTCGCCACCGATCCCTCCACCAACCGCTGCAACCGATGCCACACCGCCATCGGCAACCGCAACAACTCCCGCCGCCCCAAATGCATCAGATCCAGCAGCACCAGCGGCAGATTCCCATCCCGCAATAACAAATCCGCCGCCGCCAGCGACTGCACCGCATCCCGCGGCTGCACCCACAACAACCGCTCCAGCCATCCCTCCGGACACCCGCAAGGATCAAACCCCACCGCAGGATCAATCAACGCCGCAA
>CANHUG010000481.1 GCA_947462995.1 Verrucomicrobiales bacterium
GAGGTGGAGGGGCCGAAGGGCAATCTCAGTCACGTCCTTCCGGAAGGCATCAGCCTGACGATGGAAGGGGAGACCATCACGGTGAAGCGGTCGAGCGACGAGCGTCGCCAGCGTGCGCTTCATGGAACGAGCCAGCGTTTGCTGACGAACATGATCAAGGGTGTGAGCGATGGCTTCATCCGGGATCTGGAGATTCACGGGACTGGGTTTCGTGCTTCGGTGAAGGGGACGGCGTTGGACCTATCGCTGGGTTACAGCCATCCGGTGCTGCATCCGATTCCTGCTGACATCAAGGTGACGGTGACGGACAACACGAAGATCCGTGTCGAGGGAATCGACAAGCAACGGGTCGGGCAGTTTGCCGCTGACGTGCGCAATTATTATCCGCCTGAGCCATACAAGGCGAAGGGAGTCCGTTATGCGGGTGAAGTGATTCGCCGCAAGGAAGGTAAGAAAGTGAAGTAAACCAGGGGTTCTGACTCCGCATTAAACTGTTTCCATGTCCATTGATCGTAAAGCCATCCGCCGCCGGATTCATGCGCGGATCCGCAAGAAGCTGGTGGGTACCACCGAGCGTCCGCGTCTGACCGTGCACTTCTCCAATAAGAATGTGTATGTTCAGGTTATTGATGACAGCAAAGGTCTGACCCTTGCTTCTGTCAGCACAACCGAAGAAGGCATGGCGGCCCGCGCCAATGTTGAGATGGCCGTCAAGGCTGGTCAACTGATTGCGGAGCGTGCCAAGTCTGCGAGTGTCTCGGCGGTGGTGTTTGACCGTGGTGGTCACATTTATCACGGCAAAGTGAAGGCGCTGGCGGAAGCTGCGCGCGCTGCCGGTCTTCAGTTCTAAAGCAATATCTCCATGTCTACTGACACCAACGTACAGTTCTCCGAAGGTTTTTCCGAGGCCGGAAAGCCGGAAATGATCGAGAAGGTGGTTCACATCAACCGGTGTGCCAAAGTCGTGAAGGGCGGTCGCCGCTTCAGTTTCTCGGCCCTTGTGGTCTGCGGAGACAAGCAGGGTCGTGTTGGCTACGGGTTCGGCAAGGCGAACGAAGTGGCTGATGCGATCAAGAAGGCGAGTGAGGCGGCGCGGAAGGCGCTGGTTCCGGTCTATCTGCGCGACAACACGATTCCGCATCAAGTCATCGGCGAGTTCGGTGGCGGCCATGTGTTGCTGAAGCCTGCGAGTCCCGGTACTGGGATTATCGCTGGTGGGGCGGTGCGTGCGGTGGTGGAAGCGGCTGGGGTCAAGGATATCCTTGCGAAGAGCCTTGGTTCCAAGAATCCATCGAACGTGGTGAAGGCCACGTTGACGGCGCTGCAGCAGCTCCGGACCCGTGAAATGTTCCTTGGGGCGCGCGGGAAACTCAAGCCGGCCGCTCTCTGAGCGACGGATCAACAACTATTCGTTCCATTTTAAAACCATGCGTCTGAACACATTGGCTCCCCGTCCGGGCAGCAAGCACCGGGTCAAGCGGCTCGGGTGCGGCGAAAGCTCCGGGCACGGTAAGACCTCCGGTAAAGGTCACAAAGGTCAGAAGGCCCGTGCCGGTGGTACGGTGCGTCACGGCTTTGAAGGCGGCCAGATGCCGATTTATCGTCGTCTGCCGAAGAAGGGTTTCAGCAACGTCGACTTTGCGATTCGTTATGCGATCATCAATGTTGGTGATCTGAGCGAAGCGTTTGAGGACGGCATTGAGATCAATGAGATTGTGCTCCGTGAGGCTGGCCTTGTGAAGGGCCGCTGGGACGGGGTGAAGATTCTCGGCAACGGGGAACTGACCAAGAAGTTCACTGTGAATGTGAACAAGGTCAGCGAGAGCGCCCGCGAGAAGATTGAGAAGGCCGGGGGATCGATTGCATCGCCCGAGTCGAAATAAGCAGACAACAACGGATCGGGCGGGCGCAACTGAAGTTGCGCCCGTCCTCCTGTTGAGGCATCACATCAAGTACTCTTCCGCACTGACTCATGATTTCCGCTTTTGCGAACATTTTCAAGATTCCTGAACTCCGGCAGCGGGTGTTTTTCACGCTGGCGATGCTGGCAGTGGTTCGTATCGGGGCCGCGATTACGCTGCCTGGTGTGGATCCGTCGGTGGTGCAGGGTTACCTCGACACCAGTGAGGCGAAGACTGGAAATGCGCTGACGACGTTGATCAGTGCGTTTAGCGGTGGTGTGGTGGCAGCCTGTTCGATTTTTGCGCTCGGGATCATGCCGTACATCAGTGCATCGATCATGGTGCAGTTGCTGACGGCGGTGGTTCCGACGCTTGGGAAACTGGCGAAGGAAGTGGGTGGGCGTCAGAAGATCACGCAGTACACGAGGTATCTTACGATCGTGCTGTGTGTGATTCAGGGGTACTTGATGGCGCGTGGGCTTTGCCACCCTGAGGGGAATGTGTTGCTTCGCGGGATGGATGATTTTCTGAAGTCATCATCGCGGCAATTGGTGCCGACGCATCTGGTGGACACGTTCGGGTTCTATGCGATTTCGGTGACGGCGATGACGGCGGGGACCTTGTTCCTGATGTGGCTGGGCGAGCAGATTACTGAGCGTGGGATCGGAAATGGAACGTCGCTGATTATCTCGGTGAACATTCTGGCTGACCTTCCGAATGCTTTGGTGAACACGTTCCGTGATTATGTGCGTGCGGGTGATCCGGTGAAGGCGATCAAGCTGGTTGGGTTGATTGCGTTGTTTGTGCTGACGGTGGCTGGGATTATTATCCTGACGCAGGCGACGCGGAAGATTGCGATTAACTATGCGAAGCGGATGGTGGGTCGGAAGGTGATGGGTGGTCAGTCGACGCACCTGCCGATCCGGCTGAACTATTCCGGGGTGATGCCGATCATCTTTGCGTCGGCGATTATTTCGTTCCCTGCGGTGATCATCAACTGGATCTTCAAGGATGCGGACTGGGCGAAGAAGTTTCTTGAGTATTCGCAGAACAACGGCCCGTGGCATTGGCTGATCTATCTGGTGCTGATCTTCTTCTTTGCGTACTTCTGGGTGGCGACGATGTTCCAGCCGACGCAGATTTCGGAGGATTTGAAATCGAACGGCGGGTATATTCCGGGCATTCGTCCGGGCAAGCCGACGGCGGACTTTTTGGATTTTACGATGAGCCGGCTGACGTTTGCGGGCGCTTGCTTCCTGAGTATGGTGGCGATCGTGCCGCAGATGATGACGCACTACGCGCA
>CANHUG010000482.1 GCA_947462995.1 Verrucomicrobiales bacterium
CTCCACGGCGAAGACCGTCAGCCCGTCCCTCTCTCCAAGGTCTCCCCTCTCTTCCTCCAGGCCCTCCTCGCTCGCGAAGACGACCGCTTCTACAGCCATCACGGCTTCGACCTCAAGGGCCTCGCCCGCGCCACCTACCGACGCTTCACAGACGGTGCCCGCCAGGGAGCCAGCACCATCACCATGCAGCTCGCCCGCAATAGCTTCGGCCTCACCACCGACAAATCCACTCACCGCAAGCTCCTCGAAATCGCCCTCGCCCGCCGCATCGAAGCCGCCTTCTCCAAAGACCAAATCCTCGAACTCTACGTCAATCGCATCTTCTTCGGCACTGGCATCCACGGCATCGAACGCGCCTCCCTCTCCTACTTCGGTAAACCTGCCATCGCCCTCCGCATCGACGAGGCCGCCATGCTCGCCGCCATCATCCGCGGCCCCAACATCTTCTCCCCCTTCCGCCACTACAAAGCCGCCGTCAGCGGCCGTAACATGGTCCTCGACCGCATGGTCACCACCGGCCGTCTCTCCCCGGACGCCGCCGTTCACGCCAAGAATACCAGCACCGCCGTCCTCCCCGAACCTCCCGCTCCCCGCGCCTCATGGGCCCTCGACGCCGTCCGCCGCGACCTCTCCCGCTTCCTCGACGCCTCCGACATCGAAGACGGCGGGCTCTTCATCCACACCACCATCGACTCCAAACTCCAGGCCGCCGCAGAATCCATCCTCTCCTCGGAACTCAACCGCATCGAACGGCTCCCTGGCTTCTCACACCAGCGCCGCTCCGAATTCATTAACTCCCTCGCCAACAACCCCGCCGCCACCCCAGCCTACCTCCAGGGCGCCGTCACCATCGTCGAAAATCACTCCGGCGCTATCCTCGCCAGCGTCGGCGGCCGCGACTCCAATCACACCAGCTTCAATCGCGCCCAGCTCGCTAAACGTCAGGCCGGCTCAGTCTTTAAACCGTTCGTCTACGCCGCCGCCATCTCCCGAGGCCTCCTCCCAGCCTCTCTCCTCAGCGACGACCCTCTCCAACCAGGCGACATCCGCTCCGCAAGCGACGCCCTCTTCCAACCCGCCAACGCTGACCGCTCATGGCGCGGGCTCCAGCGCGCCGACTGGGGCCTCGCTCAATCCCGCAACACCATGGCCGTCCGCGCCGGCGAACTCGCAGGCATCCCCGCCGTCCGCAACACCGCCATCAATTGCGGCCTCGGCGACCCAGCCACTGACTCCGCTCAACTCTACCTCGGCAACACCGGCGTCATCCTCGAAGACCTCGTCAGCGCCTACTCCATCTTCCCAAACGGCGGCAAACGCTCCCGACCCTACATCATCGACCACATCTCCGACGCCGCAGGCCGTCTCGTCTTCCGCAGCGGCATCATCTCCACCGCCGCCCTCACCCCAGCCACCGCATGGCTCACCTCACAGATGCTCGCCAAGGTCTGCCAACCCGGCGGCACCGCCCCCGATATCGCACGCTCAGGCCTCACAGGTCCAGTCGGCGGAAAAACCGGCACCACCGACGACTCCCGCGACGCATGGTTCGTCGGCTTCAACCCTCGCGTCTCCTGCGGCATCTGGATCGGCCTCGATAACTCCTCCCCCATCATCAACGGCGGCTCCGGCAGCTCCCTCGCCGCTCCAGTCTGGTCCGCCATCATGCGCCGCGCCGAAACCTCAGGCTATCGCGGCGGCTCATTCCGATCCCCTACCATCCGCACCGTCGCTCTCTGCCCGCTCTCAGGCCGCCCCGCCGGCCCTCACTGCCCCGGCCCGCTCGTCCGCGAATCCCTCCCGGCAGACTCCATCCCAGCCGGTTCCTGCCCGATCCACCCCAACCGCTAGTCCGGCTTCCGTCAGGGCTGCCCCGATCCCGAATCAGGAATCCCCTGACAATACATCACACGATCGTGTGATGCTATAAAAAGATGAATTTCCAGCGAATTCATGCGAATTGACACTTGCCCTTGTCGCTATGACTCCTATCCTTTCATCGGGGAGAAGGAGTCGTCGCCTAACATGGCAGACCACCAGAGGTGATCCACCCGGGATCCTTCTCGCCTCACCAACATACCATATAACCAAACCAGAAAGGACATCACGATGCCTATTCCACCTCCAAGACCAATGTACGGCGTCAGCCGGATCGATCAGCCTGAAAAGAAAAACCACGGCTGGTACGTGCGCGTCACCTTCAAAGGCAAGACCGACCAGAAGTTCTTCGCCGACAAAGGCCACGGCGGCAAATCCAAGGCCCTCAAAGCCGCTCAGGAACACCGCGACACTCTCGTGACCAAGCTCCCGCCAAACAGGCAGGAAGCCGCCTCACGCAAACGCGCGGTCTCCAAGAAGGCCTCCAAGAAGGCCCCAGCAGCCGTCAAAGCCCCGGCCAAGAAGGCCGCCGCCAAGGCCCCAGCTAAAAAGGCCGCCGCCAAAGCCCCGGCCAAAAAAGCCGCCAAGGCCCCAGCAGTCAAAGCCCCAGCCAAAAAGGCCGCCAAGAAAGCAGCCAAAAAGGCCAAGCGCTAATCAGCCAAAACTACCCTGATCAGCCGGGCTTCCTCCGCGACATGGGAACCCCCGGCCGCTCAAGGCCCCACGGACGGCCGCTTGACAATCAGGCGGCCGTCCTTTTTCTCGCCAAGTGCCCCCTTCTCCCCCCGCTCCCTCCGCCCCCAAGGGAGGCCTCATCGCCGACTCCATCAGAAAAACCTTCCGGATCGGCCCCAAAACCATCGACGTCCTCCGCGGAGTCAGCTTCTCCGTCCAGCAGGGCGAACGGGTCTTCCTCTGCGGCCCCTCCGGCGCTGGCAAAACCACTCTCCTCTACATCCTCGGCGGTCTCGAAAAACCCGACGGCGGCGCCGTCCTCATCAACGGCAACTCCATCTACTCCCGCAGCAACGCCGCCCAAGCCGACCTCCGCAACCAACTCACCGGCTACGTCTTCCAGAACTACCTCCTCCTCCCGGAACTCACCGCCCTCGAAAACGTCTGCCTCCCAGCCATCATCGGCGGCCACAACGCACGCACCCGCGCCGCCTCCCTCCTCGACCAAGTCGGCCTCGGCAGTCGTCTCCACCACCTCCCCGCAGAACTCTCCGGCGGTGAACAACAGCGCGTCGCCATCGCCCGCGCCCTCGTCAACGACCCCCCTTTCCTCTTCGCAGACGAACC
>CANHUG010000483.1 GCA_947462995.1 Verrucomicrobiales bacterium
ATCACTGAAAAAATAATCCACATACCCGTCAATCGGCCCGCCAGTCCCCCCGTCCGGCCACGAATCATGATTTCCCACCGCTGGGAAAAACCGCTGCACCACACTCGTCTGCCTCGCAAACTTCCGGTCCCGCCGCCGCTGGATGAACTCCCCATAGTAATCCCCCACATACACTTCCCAGTCACACTGCACCCCCGGCAACCCCGGATTCTGATCCACATTCACATCCAGACTCCCATAATTGTTATCCCCCGCCGTCACAATGAACTCCGGCAGCCACCGCTTCACCATCGTCGCCACCATCCCCTCTCCAACCCCGCCCGCCCCGTAATCCCCAATCACCGCAAAATTCACGGTCTCACTCCCCGCAGGATACAACGCCCCGTACACTTCCAACCCTCCCCCGAACTCCTCCGCCGTCTCCCCGCCCCCAGCAAGATCATCAGGATCCGCCCACACCAACCCCACCGGCCCCAGCACCGCAACCATCACCCACCGCCACACGCCTGCTCGCATCGGTTTCGTCTTCATTAGTCAAAAATGAAGACACCAATAACGCCCCCGCACCCACTCTGTCAATTCCGACACGCTCCCACCCTCTCCCTCACACCGTCCCCACCCACCGGTAACTCTCCTCCACCACCACATCCGGATGCAGGCTCCGCCTCACCGGACAACCATGCGCCGCCGCCTCCAGCAACCCGCGCTCCGCATGCCCTGGCTCCAGCGGCACCACCACCTCCAACTCCAATCGCGCAATCCGCCGCGGAGCCTCCGCCGTCATCACCTTCCTCACCGTCGCCACCGCCCCAGCCAACTCAATCCCCTTCCGCTGCGCCACAATCCCCATCGTCGTCAGCACACACGACGCCAACGCCGTCCCCACCAGATCCGTCGGCGAAAACCGCTCGCCCTTCCCCATGTTGTCCACAGGCGCATCCGTCTCAATACCAGACTGACTCGGCCCATGCACCGCCCGGCACCGCAATGCCCCTTCATATCGAATCACAGCTTCAACCATAATTCCCCCACTACCCCGCCTCCCCCTCGACCGCAAGCCTCCTTCTCTCCACCTCCCAACAAGCCCTTCTCAAATCTCAAATTTCAGATCTCAAATCCCCAGAGCGCGCCGCAGGCTCTGGACTGCTGGGAGTATCACCGCTCTCCCGCGCACGAAGTGCGCCTACCCGCCCTCCGTACAAGCCTGGGATCGCGAGGCTCCGTACTCGCGCCACCCAACAAGCAATCGCCCCCTCCGAACAAGCAGCCGCAGGCTCTGGACTGCTGTCAGCATTACAGCTCTCCCTGCGCACGGAGTGCACCTACCCGCCCCTCCGACCAAGCCCGGGATCGCGAGGCTCCGTACTCGCGCCACCCAACAAGCAATCGTCCCCTCCGAACAAGCAACCGCAGGCTCTGGACTGCTGTCAGCATTACAGCTCTCTCCCGCTCACGAAGTGCGCCTACCCGCCCCTCCGCACAAGCCATTCTAACTTCTCACTTCTAACTTCTCACTTCCCCCTCACCCCGCCCTCGTCTCGCACCACCACAACTCCTCCCCGCACTCCTCCCGCACCGCCGCCATCACCGACTCCACCACCACCCCCTCCTCCAGCACCGCAAACACCGTCGACCCAGACCCCGACATCAGCGCCCCACTCACCCCCTCCATCTCCAGCAACCGCCGCTTCAGCATCCCCAGCACCGGATACTTCGCAAACACCGGCCGCTCCAGATCATTCACCAGCACTTCCCCGCCAACTAACACCTGCTCGCCGTACGGCAACCCCGGGACCTCGCGCGAATCCCGCCACTCCCGGTACGCCCACGGCGTCGGCACCCCGAACGGCAGCTTTACTAACAACACCCGCAGCGATCCACCCCATCCCTCCACCGGCGTCACCACTTCCCCTCTCCCCGTCGCATCACACACACACCCATGCAGGAAAAACGGAATGTCCGACCCGATCGTCGCCGCAGCCTCACTCAATTCCTCAACCGTCAACCCTAACCCGAACAACTCATTCAGCCCCCGCAGCACCGCCGCCGCATCACTGCTCCCACCACCCAATCCCGCCCCGTGCGGCACGCGCTTCTTCAGCCGAATCCCCACCGCCGGCAGCTTCCCGCACCGACCCTCCAGCGCCCGCACCGCACGCACCGCCAGATTCCCCTCATCCCCGGGCACCGTCTCATCATCACACCAGAACTCTACCGTCCCAGGCGCACCGCCCTCCAATCGCCTCATCTCCACCTCATCCGCCAATCCCAACGGCACCATCCGCGTCGCAATCTCATGAAACCCATCCTCACGCCTACGCAATACCCGCAGCGACAGATTGATCTTCGCAGGCGCACTCAGTGAAATCTCAGACCGCATCCGCTCACTTATCCACCCACCACGCCTGCCGGCCATAGAAAAATCGCCCGCCCTTCACCCCCTCCCATCCCGCCCCACGCAGCATCCCCAGCATCTCCCCGCGCGAAAACGCCGCCACCGCCGACCGCCGCGCATCCTCCACCGTCATCGGCTCCCGGTAAAAACACGACGCCGCCCACACCCCAGCCACCGCCCACCACGCCCGCTCCAAGTCCGCCACCATCATCCCGCGCCCACCCATCTCCCTCATCCGGCCAAGGATCACCCCGGCATCCGCCTCCGTGAAATGATGCAGCGCCAGCGAACACACCACGTAATCCGGCCGCTCCTCACCCTCCCACGTCCGCGCATCCCCCGCATGCAGCCGAATCTCCGGCCACGCCTCGCAATGCCGCCTCGCAATCTCCAGCGTCGCCGGATGCGCATCCACCGCGTCCACCACCAACCGACACCCCGTCGCACGCGCCATCTCCACCATCAATATCGGCAAATCTCCAGACCCAGTACACAAATCCACAATCCTCAGCGCCCGACCACGCTCCAGCCTCGGCCCCAGCCAATGCCGGATGATCCGCCACGCCCCAAACCACCGGTTCAACCCACGCAGATTCTCGAGATCCTTCTCCAATGCCGCACTCACCGGCTGCGGCCGATCCATCAACTCAGGATCCTCAGGATCAAACCGCCGCGCCAGTCGCCACCCGCTCATCACGATTTCTGCCGCATCTCCTGCGCAAACTGACACAATTTCTCCAGCTGCGCCTTCGGCAGATCATCAATCTGAATCACATGATCCCCG
>CANHUG010000484.1 GCA_947462995.1 Verrucomicrobiales bacterium
ATCCCCAATGCCGGCCCCACCATCGCCGCCAGTCTCGGCAGCACCTGATCCCGCACCATCGGCTTCAATTCCCGCGGCGGACCCGGCAGCAGAAACAAATGCGGCGACATCACCTCCGTCCCCGGCACCGGAAACGGCGGCACATACAGCCCCGGAGCCGTCCCCGCCGCATTCGCCAGCACTTCCGCACCACGCGGCACCATCGCCTGCCGCCTCGCAGCCTCACTCAACGGCCGCCCCCGTTCCGCCATGTACGCCGTAATCCACGCCTTCACCCCCGCATCCTCCTCCAGCGGCAATCCTAACCACTCCGCCGTTACCTCCCGCGTGATGTCGTCACTCGTCGGCCCCAGACCCCCCGTCACCAGCACCACATCCGCCCGACCCGCCGTCTCCCGCAAGGCCTCCCGGATCACATCCCCGTCCGGGATGCACACCTGCCGCCCGATCCGCAGCCCCAATGGCAGCAGTTCCTGCCCAAGCCACGACAAGTGCGTGTTCACCGTGCTCCCCAGCAGCAGCTCCGTTCCCGTATTGATCAGTTCCAGTCGCATGAAATTTGTCAGGTTCAAACCGCCGCCGTCCGCCGCACCTGCTCGTCAGGCGTCCGGAAACACACCGCCACCAGAAACGTCACCACCGTCCCGAACATGATCCGCCACGGAAACTCCACCACCGGCAACCACCCCGGCCTCAAATCCGGACAACCAGCCCACACCAACCGCACCAACCCCGTATGCAGATCGCTCAGCACCGCCACCACCACAAACCCAGCCGCCATCGCAATCAGATTCCCCTTCTCGTTCCCCCGCGTCTTCGTGAACAACCCAGCCATGAATATCCCCAGCAGCGACCCGTACGTATAACCAAAACTCCCCAGAATGATCGGAATAATCCGCAGCCCCGGATTGTGCGCCTTCACATACGCCGTCCCCAACCCGATCCCGATCAGCACCAGCGCAAACGCCACCGTCGCCTTTCGGATCACCGTCACCCGCGCCCCCTCGTCCTCCGACGTCCCGAACCACCGGAAATGAAAGTCCCGGCAGTAACTCGTCGCCAGCGAATTCAATGCCGTCCCCAGCGACCCCATCGTCGTCGCCAGCACCCCAGCCACCACCAACCCACGCAACCCGCCAGGCATCACCGTCAGCACAAAATGCGGAAAAATCTGGCTGCTCTCCGGCTCACCCTTCGCATTCCGCGGCAGCAGCGGGTCCGTCACCACATTCTGATAGTACACCGACAGCAGGATCCCGATCGCCAGCACCGCAAACACCACCGGAAAATCCGCCAGGCCCGACAGAATCGTCGCCCGCGCACTCTCCCGCTTGTTCTTCGCCGTCAGCATCCGCTGCACCATGTCCTGATCCGTCCCGTGCGTCGCCATCGTCGTGAACATGCTCCCGAACAACGCCGCCCAGATCGTGTACTCACTCTCCAGCACACTCCGGCATCGCTCCCAGAACGTGAACTCAGGCACCGCCCCGCCCGCCGCCTTCGCCGCCGCCATCGCCTTCTCCACACTGTCCCCATTCACCCTCAGAAACTCCAGATCCCCAGGCTTCGTCAGAAAACCCTTCGCTCCCTCCCAGCCCCCCGGAATATGCCCCAGCAGATACCACAGCGAAAATCCCAGCGCCCCGAACAACACCACAATCTGAATCACATCCGTCCAGATCACCGCCTTGATCCCCCCAATCGCCGTGTACATCGCCGTCAGCAGGCTCACCACCACCAGCGCCGCCCCCGAAAGCCAGAACTGATCCCACGCCCCTAACGTCTGCCCCGGATTCGCCAGATTCCACATGATCACAATCAGCACCGTCGGCACCCACAGCCGCGACCCGCTCGCCAGCGCCCGCGTCAGCAGAAACACCGCACTCGCCACCCGCCTCGTCCGCGGCCCGAACCTCGTCTCCAGAAACTCGTAAATACTCACCACATTGTGCCGGTAAAACGCCGGAATAAACACCCCGCTCACCACAAACCGCGCAAATATATACCCCACCAGCAACTGCGCATACGTGAAGTTCCTCAGGTGAAACCCCTCACCAGGCGTCCCGAAAAAGGTCCCCGCACTGATCTCCGACGCCAGAATCGACGCCAGCACCGCCCACCACGGAATCGACCTCCCACCCAGCGTGAACTCACTCACATCCCCACTCTTCCGGCTGAAATACACCCCAATCCCGAGAATCGCCACAAAGTACGCCCCGATAACAAGTAGATCAGCTGTCAGTTTCCAGTTCATGCGTGCAGTAAGATAAAAAAAGCGCCCCGCGTGCCATATCGGCCACGGGGCGCTCAGGAAAGCGCAATGTATCGCCCTCAGCGCTTCTTCGGCGGCAGCTTCAACGACTGCCCAGGCTTGATGAAATCACTCCGCAACCCGTTGTACGACTTGATCGTCGCCACCGAATACCCAGTCCGACGCGAAATCGCCGACAACGTGTCCCCGCTCCGCACCGTCACATACGTCGGCTTCGCCACTGGCTTCGGCTTCGGCTTCGGCTTCACCACCGCCTTCGGCTTGGGCTTCGGCTTCGGCTTGCTCGTCACCACAGGCTTCGGCTTCGGCTTGCTCACCACCGCCGTCCCACCCGACGAACTCGTCACCTTCGGCTTCGGCTTCTCCACCTCCGGCGCCGGCGCAGGGTCACTGTAAAGATTCTCATTGCTCGCCACATCCTTCGTCCTCCCCCCAGACGCCCAGTCCTCCCGGTAATTCCCCTTCTCATCAAACGGATACTCCGACGACGACAACCCAGTGTCCGGCGACGTGTAATCAATCACATCATCCCCCTTCTTGGTCGTCTTACATGCCCCCAGCGCAAGGCACATGGCTGCACCGGCAAGGGCCGCGGTCATTCGAAGCGGAGACGGAATCATTCAGATACCTTAAATAATCCCCGCCACCTGTCCAGCAAAATGCCCGCCCGAATTCTCACCCACCCCCCTCAATCCCCAATAAAATGCGGCACAAACCGGGACCGGTTCCCTGTGATCCGCCGACTGTCCTCCCGAATCCCCAATCCCGCGCACTCCCCATCCACCATCCACACCCCCAGCACCGGCCAGTGCCCGTCAATCGCCTCGTTCCCCGCCAGCTCCTGGTAAATGAACCCCTCGCTCCCGTACGGCCCGCTCTCGCTCGCCTCAATCTGC
>CANHUG010000485.1 GCA_947462995.1 Verrucomicrobiales bacterium
AGGGAACAACGTGCTGCTGGCGGCTGCGCTGGGGCTGGTGGAGACGGCGCCTTTTTTTGACTGGAAGGGGATCAAGCTGGGGGTGGCGGCGGAGACTGCGATGGGGCGCGGGGAGCTGGTGGAGCGGTTGGGGATGGCGGTGGGCGGGCCGGTGCATGTGTGTCCGGGCGGGCCGGAGGAGGTCCGGCGGGTGGGGATTATCACGGGGGGGGCGGGATCGGAGATTGCGGCGGTGGCGGCGACGGGCGTGGACACGTTCATTACGGGGGAGGGGCCGCACTGGAGTTACACGGCGGCGGAGGAGTTAGGGGTGAATCTGCTGTATGGGGGGCATTATGCGACGGAGACGTTCGGGGTGAAGGCGCTGGCGGCGTGGCTGGGGGAGCGGGCGGGATTGCCGTGGACGTTTGTGGATCATCCGACGGGCCTGTGAGGGGTGGAGCGGGGAGTTGAGGGCGGGTGGCGGCGAAGTTTGCGGTGGCGGAGAGAGCGGTGCCGAGCCTTCGGTGGTGATTACTCATGAAAGCGCATCTTCCGAATCATCCGACGCAGCTGTATCTGATCCGGCATGGAGAAGTGGAGGAGCGGGGTCACAAAGTGTTCGGCGGCTGCCGGATTGACCTGGCGCTGTCGGCGCTGGGGATTCGTCAGGGTGAGGCGGTGGACCGGTGGATGGAGGGGAGTCGGCTGGATGCGGTGTATGCGAGTCCGATGCAGCGGGTGCAGCAGACGATCGCGCCACTACTGGGGAGGACTGGGTTGGTGCCGGAGGTGATGCCGGATCTGCGAGAGGTGGACTTCGGGGATTGGACGGGATTGCGCTGGGAGGAAGTGCAGGAGCGGTTCGGGGTGAGTGCGTTTGAGTGGTTGGAGGTGCTGGATGCGGCGGGGATCCCGAATGGGGAATCGGCGGCGGCGTTAGTGGCGCGGGTGGGGCCGTGTCTGTTCCGGATCCTGCATGACAATCCGCACCGGAGCGTGGCGATTGCGTGTCACGGGGGGATTATCCGGGTGATTCTGTCGATTCTGTTAGAAATGCCCCTGGCGAAGATGGCGCATTTCAACATCGACTACGGCTCGGTGACGGTGGTGGAGCTGCGGCCTGAGAAGAAGCATGCGGTGGAGATCGAGCTGCTGGATTTCTGTCCGCTGCGGGACGGCGGAGTGAGAGATTGTTAGGCTGTGTTTGAAAAAGCAGGAGGGCCGGTAGCGGGAGGTGGCGGTTCCTAGCTTGGGAAGGGGCTGCGGCCTTGCTACGGTGGCATGCGCTGATGGGAGGGATTTCCCAAACACTGCCCGGGGGATCGGGCGTGTCAGGCGAGGATGTCGCGGACGACGTGGCCGTGGACATCGGTGAGGCGGCGGTCGACGCCGGCGGTGCGGAAGGAGAGCTTTTCGTGGTCGATGCCCATGAGGTGGAGGATGGTGGCGTGGAGGTCGTAGCACCATGTGATGCCTTCGGCGGCTTTGCCGCCGAGTTCATCGCTGCTGCCGTAGGCGGTGCCGGGTTTGATGCCTGCGCCGGCTAGCCATGTGACGAAGCTACCGCCGTTGTGATCGCGGCCGGCGCTGCCCTGGGTGAAGGGAGTGCGGCCGAATTCGGTGGTCCAGATGACGAGCGTGTCGTCGAGAAGACCGCGCTGGGCGAGGTCCTCGAGGAGAGCGGCGATGGGGCGGTCGACGCTGACGGCGATGGCTGGGAGTTCGGTCTGGATGTTGCCGTGATTGTCCCAGTTGTCGGCGGCTCCCTGGGGACCGCTCCAGACCTGGACGACGCGGGAGCCGCGTTCGATGAGACGGCGTGCGAGGAGACAGCGGCGGCCGAAGTCTTCGGTTTCCTTGCGGTCCATGCCGTAGCTGGAGCGGGTGGCGTCGGATTCGCGGGAGAGGTCGAAGGCTTCGGGGGCGGTGAGCTGCATGCGTGCGGCGAGTTCGTAGCCGGCGATGCGGGCGTCGAGTCTGGAGTCGCCGGGGCGGGCTGAGGCGTGTGCGGAGTTCATGGCTTTGAGGACGGCCATGGCGTCGCGGTCGGCATCCGGGCCGGTGAAGGCGAATTTTTTGTCAGGGAAGAGGTCGGGGACGGGTTGGGGTGAGGAGGCGTTGATGACGGTGCCCTGGTGGCGAGCGGGGAGGAAGCCGGCGCTGAAGTTGGCGCGCTGGTTGTAGGGGAGGCCGCGGGCGTCGGGGAGGACGACGAATTCGGGGAGGTTATCGGAGAGACTGCCGAGGGCGTAGGTGATCCATGCGCCCATGCAGGGGAAACCTGGCAGGGTGAAGCCTGTGTTCATCATGTAGCTGGCGGGGCCGTGGACGCTGGTTTTGGAGGTCATGGCCATGAGGAAGGCCATGCGGTCGACGAGTTTGGCCTGTTCGGGGAAGACGCTGCTGACCCAGCGACCGGACTGGCCGTGCTGCTGGAAGGCGAAGGGGCTTTTCATGACGGCTCCGCAATCGCCGGTCTGGCCTTCGGGTCTGACCTTTGGGCCGAGCATCTGGCCGTGGTGTTTTTCGAGTGCGGGTTTGTAGTCGAACGTGTCCATGGGGCTGGCGCCGCCGTTCATGAAGAGCTGGATGACGCGTTTGACCTTGGCGGGATGATGGATGCCGCCGTTGAATTCGGGCGGGGGTGGAGTGGCGAGGGAGTCGAGGGCGAGGAGACGGGAGCAGGCGAGACCGGCGAGACCGCCGCCGGCGTTCCAGAGGAAGTCGCGGCGGCGCATGGGGGGATGGCTGTGTGGAGACGAGGCGGCGGCGGACATGGGATGGGGGAGCATACGGGCGGGGCCGCCGGGTCATTACAGGGGAAGCGGGAGGTCAGGGGTTGGCGGGGCGGCGGGCCTTGGATTTGGGTTTGCGTGGGCGGGCGTGGTCGGAGCCCCAGAGTGGGGCGATGTTGGAGCGGTTCCAGTTGTCCCAGAGGGACTGGAGGGCGGCGACTTTGTCAGGGTGGGTGGCGGCGAGGTCTTTGGATTCGGCGATGTCGCTGGAGAGTTGGTAGAGGCGCGGGGGCGAGATGCCGGTTTCGGAACCGTCGGCGGTGGTGTCGTGGCGGACGAGTTTGAAGCCGTTGGCGAGGATGGCCATCTGGTCACCGAAGCGCCAGAAGAGGGCGTCGTGGGGTGGGGTGGTGGTGGTGCCGGAGAAGTGAGGGAGGAGATTGG
>CANHUG010000486.1 GCA_947462995.1 Verrucomicrobiales bacterium
CCTCCGCCGCCGCTCCTCCCAACATCGTCTTCATCCTCGCCGACGACCTCGGCTGGGGCGAACTCGGCTGCTACGGCCAGAAAAAAATCCCCACGCCCAACATCGACCGGCTCGCCTCGGAAGGGCTCCGCTTCACCCACCACAATAGCGGCGCTCCCGTCTGCGCCCCCTCCCGCTGTGTCCTCCTCACCGGCAAACACCTCGGCCACGCCGAAATCCGCGGCAACCAGCAGGCCTCCGTCCGCTTCCCCGAATTCAAAGAAGGCCAGCACCCCCTAACCTCCGCCGCCCTCACTCTCCCCTCCGTCCTCCGCAACGCCGGATACTCCACCGCCGCTTTCGGAAAATGGGGCCTCGGCCCAGTCGGCAGCTCAGGCGACCCCAACGCCAAAGGCTTCGACCTCTTCTTCGGCTACAATTGCCAGGCAGTCGCCCATTCCTACTTCCCCTCTCACCTCTGGCGCAATCACGACCGCATCCCTCTCAACACGCCTCCCATCCCCGGTAATGCCAAACTCCCGCCCGACGGTCTCTCCGCTTCCTCTTTCCTCGGCCAATCCTACGCCCCGCTCCGCATGATCTCGGAAGCCGAGGCCTTCATCTCCTCCACCTCTCCCTCCAAACCGTTCTTCCTCTACCTCGCCTTCATCGAACCCCACGTCGCCATGCACCCGCCCGCCAACGAGGTCGACAAATTCCCGCGCGACTGGGACCCCCAACCCTATCAAGGCGAAAACGGCTACCTCCCCCACGCCCGACCCAGAGCCGCCTACGCCGCCATGATCAGCATGCTCGACTCCTACGTCGGCCGCATCCGCGCCGCCCTCGACAAATCCGGAGCCTCCCCTAACACGCTCATCGTCTTCACCAGCGACAACGGTGCCACCCACGCCGGCAAACCCGACAGCCCGTTCCACATCGGCGGCGCAGACCCTGCCTTCTTCAACAGCACCAACGGTCTCCGCGCCTTCAAAGGCAGTATCTACGAAGGCGGTCTCCGCGTTCCCTGCATCGCCCACTGGCCCGGCAAAATCCCCCAAGGCTCCGTCACCGACGCCCCTTCCTACTTCGCCGACTGGTTCCCCACGCTCTGCGCCGCCTCCGGCACCATACCGCCCGACGGCCTCGACGGCGAAAATCTCCTCCCCATCCTAACCGGCTCGCCCGCGCCAGCCTCCCGCCGCCCCATGGTCTGGGTCTTCCCGGAATACACCGGCCAGGTCGCCGTCCGCATCGGCCCTCACAAAATCCTCCGCCGCGGTCTCAAAACCAAAAAGCCCGGCCCATGGGAGGTCTATCACATTCCCTCGGACCCCGCCGAACAAAAAGATCTCGCCGCCGCCTCCCAACCGCTCATCGACCAGGCCCGCTCCATCCTCCGCGACCAATCATCTCCTAACACCATCTTCCCGCTCGCCATCCCGGATTGACACTCCACCCCTCCCAACCCTTCTTCTCCCCCCCAAATCCCTCCCCCAACCTCCACCGATCCGCATCCCCGGACCCGGCCACTTTTTCGTCTTTCTCATCATCCCACCCCCAATTCCCCGCGTAAATTCGACACAAAACTAGAACAAAACCTAATCATGAGCATCGCCCTCCAGTCCCTCGCCCTCCCCCCGGCCGAACGCAAATTCCCCGCGTTCTCCCTCGAACGTCTCCTCCGCTCCGTCTTCGAACCGACTCTCAACCGCCGCATCTGTGTCCTCATCGACCTCCCGGACCCGGCCCTCATGAAGGACTACGGCTTCCTCGCCGACGACCAGTTCGCCATCCAGCGCCGCGCCTGCGAATACTTCCAGCAACCACTTCTCAACGGGGTCATGAAGGTCCTCGGTCTCACCGGCGGCGAAATGTTCGCCTACCGCATGACCTACGGCAGCAACCTCGACCTCGAGGACCTCTGCGTCGACGCGGCCGGCAACGAGCTCAGTCTCGAAGCCGACGTCTACGCAGAATACGACATCATCCTCTGCATCTCCACCTACAGCGCCACCGCCCCGCTCACCGCGATGGCCAAAAAATACAACTTCCGCGGCGCCACCCTCCACGGGGTCAATGAGGTCATCCTCAACAGCGGGCTCGCCGTCGACTACAACGAGGTCAGCCGCGACGCCGAAAAACTCCGCAAGGCCCTCACCAAAGCCGACTCCATCGAAATCGACTTCGCCCTCGAATCCGGCGAAGTCCTCACCGCCTCCCTCGTCCTCGACGGTCAGGAAGCCCAGAAAAGCCACGGGCTCTGCCGCGGCACTCAACCCGACATTGCCAACCTCCCCGCAGGCGAGGTCTACTTCGTCCCCACCAGCGCTGAAGGGCTGTTCCCCATGAAATACGAAGACGGTACCCTCGGCCGTCTCACCGTCACCGGCGGCCGCATCGTCCGCTCCGATCTCATCTCCGGCAACCAGGCCACCATCGACACCCACAACGCCCGTCTCGCCGCCGACCCCATGACCGGTGTCCTCGGCGAACTCGGCTTCGGCACCCAGGTCCTCCCAGTCTCCGGCGCTGACATCCAGGACGAAAAGGTCCTCGGCACCTGCCACCTCGCCACCGGCCGCGACGACCATCTCGGCGGCCACATCACCCCGGACCTCTTCAAGGAGCACCGGAACGCCACCCACGACGACATCCTCTTCGCACCTCACAAAACCCCTAACTTCGATATCCGTCAGGTCCGCATGATCCGCGGCAACCAGACCGAGATCCTCATCGAACACTTCAAGCCCGCCGCATACCTGCTGAATGCTTTGGCTGCCGATTGACTGCGGTAGCTGAATCCCGGACTCTCCGGGGAACGGGGTGGGAAGCGCGGTCCTGCCCCGTTCAATTTTCCTCACGCCCCCCTCAGCCTTGCGCTGCGGGGGGCGTTCTGCTTCCCTCCTCCCGCTCAAACCTCCCTAACTCTCTTTCCAAGTGTCCAATCTCTACGAATCCCCTCGCCTCGTTCACGAATACCTCCTCTTCCACTACGGAGCCGCTCACGAAATCCTCCCATGGCAGCAGGGCCCCGTCGCCGCCCTCAACTTCCCCGTCCGCACCGTCACCGAAATGACCAACTCCGCACCACGCAGCCGCGCCCTCGACGTCGGCTGCGCCGTCGGCCGCTCCGCCTTCGAACTCTCCCGCTTCTGCGACCACGTCACCGC
>CANHUG010000487.1 GCA_947462995.1 Verrucomicrobiales bacterium
CCAGCCGCCCTCCTCGCCCTCTGGGCCCTCGGCCGCGAAGCCGCCCTCCTCAACTTCTCCACAGGCCCGGCCCAAATGCTCGCCTGTGCCCGCGCCGCCGGCCTCACCCAGATCGTCACCTCCCGCGCCTTCCTCGAAAAAGCCCGCTTCAACCTCACGCCGCTCACCGACGCCGGCCTCTCCCTCATCTTCCTCGAAGACGTCCGCGCCGCCATCCCCGCATCCGCGAAACTCTCCGCCAAACTCTCCTCGATCTTCTCCACCTCCCTCGGCCCGCTCTCCCGCGCCGCATGGTCCCACCTCTCCCCTCAGCAGCAGGCCGACCGCACCGCCGTCATCCTCTTCACCAGCGGCTCCGAAGGCGTCCCCAAAGGCGTCCAGCTCTCCCACCGCAATCTCCTCGCCAACGTCCGCCAGCTCATCGCCGTCACCGACCTCACCGAGTCCGACAAGCTCTTCAATGCCATGCCGCTCTTCCATAGCTTCGGCCTAACCGTCGGTCTCATCGTCCCGCTCCTCAGCGGCATGCCCGTCTACCTCTACCCCTCGCCGCTCCACTTCCGCATCATCCCCTCCGCCGTCTACGAATGCGACGCCACCATCCTCATCGCTACTAACACATTCCTCAACGGCTACGCACGCAAAGCCCACCCCTACGACTTCCGCAATCTCCGCTGCGTCTTCTCCGCCGCTGAAAAACTCCAGGAAGACACCGCCCGCACATGGGCCCGCCGCTTCGGCGTCCGCATCCTCGAAGGCTACGGAGCCACCGAATGCAGCCCCGCCATCTCCCTCAATACCGGCCTCGCCGCCACCTTCGGCTCCGCAGGCCGCTTCCTCCCAGGCATCTCCTATCGTCTCGATCCAGTCGCCGGGGTCCCCGACGGCGGTCGTCTCTTCGTCAGCGGCCCCAATGTCATGAAAGGCTACCTCACCGATACCCCCAACTCCTCCCCGGACAAGGAACGCTGGTACGACACCGGCGACATCGTCCGCGTCGACAACGACGGCTTCCTCTTCATCATGGGCCGTCTCAAACGCTTCGCCAAAATCGGCGGCGAAATGATCAGTCTCACCGCCGTCGAAGACGCCCTCGCCAGCGCCTTCCCTCACCTCGGCCCCCGTTGCGAAACCGCCATCATCGTCACCCACGACCCCGAACGCGGCGAACAACTCTGCACCATCACCACCGACCCGCGCCTCACCGCCGACGAAATCCGCACCGCCATCCGCAACCACGGGCTCCCTAACCTCGCCGTCCCCCGCACCCTCCGCGTCATCCCGGAAATCCCACGCCTCGGCACCGGAAAAGTCGATTACCGCGAACTCGAACGCCGTCTCCTCGCCACGCCCTGATCCTCCCAACCCAGATTCCTGTCTTGCGCCGCCCCGAATTTGCGGCCCAATCTCCTCCCTGACCTCACCGACTCCGCGCGCCGCGCGCCGCATGAAAACCGTCCTCGATACCATCCGCACCGGCACCCCCTACCTCGAAAAAGCCGGGATCGATAACCCCCGGCTCAACATGGAGCACCTCCTCGCCAAGGTCCTCAACTGCCGCCGCATGCAGCTCTACATGGACTTCGACCGCCCGCTCTCCGAAGCCGAACTCGCCCCCCTCCGCGACCTCGTCAAACGCCGACGCGACGGCGAACCGCTCCAGCACCTCCTCGGCTCCGTCGAATTCATGGGCCGCGACTTCCTCTGCGACGCCCGCGCCCTCATCCCGCGCCCCGAAACCGAAGAACTCGTCGAAAAAATCCTCGCCCGCTTCCGCGGCCCCGACGCCCTCCCGCCACCCGCCGCCATCCTCGACATGGGCACCGGCTCAGGCATCATCGGCCTCTCCCTCGCCGCCGCCTTCCCGGACGCCCAAGTCGTCCTCGCCGACCTCTCCACGGACGCCCTATCCCTGGCCCGCGACAACGCCGCTCACCTCAATCTCGTCTCCCCGCGCCTCTCCTTCACAGAATCCAACCTCTGGTCCGCCCTCGGCAACCAACAGTTCAATCTCGTCGTCGCCAATCTCCCTTACATCGACCCCGCAGAGATCTCCTCACTCTCCAAGGAAGTCCACCACGACCCCGTCCTCGCCCTCGACGGCGGCCCCAACGGCACCGCTCTCATCGAGCAATTCCTCGACTCCCTCGCCTCACACCTCCTCCCCAACGCCCTCGCCGCCCTCGAAGTCGGTTCCGGCCAGACCGCCGCCCTCGCCTCCCGCCTCGACTCCCTCGGCTTCACCGCCGTCTCCGCCGTCCACGACCTCTCCCGTCACGACCGCTTCCTCTTCGCCTCCGCGCCGCCCGAAACTCCCTGACAATCAGGCCCCTGAACGCCCTCCGCATTCAAGGAGCGACCCCTTTTTTTCTCGACGCAATCGCCGCGCCACCCTATCTGCCTGTCTCGCGCAAGGCATGAATCTCCCACCCACCCACTGGACCATGATCGGAGGTCCCGACGACAACAACGGGCAGATCATCGACTATCTCTACCGGACCTACCGCAAGCCAGTCACCGAATACCTCGTCATCCGCTGGCACTTAAGCCACGCCGACGCCGAAGACCGCTGCCACGACTTCTTCGTCAACGTCATCCGCAAAAAACTCTGGAGCCGCGCCGACCGCGACCGCGGCCGCTTCCGCACGTTCCTCTTCACCTGCCTCAGAAACTTCATCATCTCCAGCTTCCGCCCACCGACCCCGGACTGGTCCCCGGAAGAACCTGACGACCCCTGCCTCACCTTCGACCGCGAATGGGCCCTGGCTCTCCTCCGCGCCGCCCTCGCCTCCGTCGAATCCTCATGGGCCGCTCGCTCCAAATCCACCGAGTTCCACGTCCTCAGCCGATACCTCCCCGGCATGGCCGCAGGTGCCCCAAAAAGCCCCGCCTCCCCAGCCGACCTCTCCATGTCCCCTGAAGCCTTCCGCAAGGCTCTCTCCCGACTCCGCGCCGCCGTCCGCACCGAACTCCGCACGCTCGTCGCAGAAACCGTCGACCCGGCCGAAGTCGACGACGAACTCCGCTATCTCTTCGCCGTCCTCGAAAATCCAGGCGCAGAAATCAGATAATTCTCCTCCGCACAGATTTTCTGTCACATTTTCTGTCACATCTCCCGGCGAAACCTGTATAGGTTATCCCAGCCG
>CANHUG010000488.1 GCA_947462995.1 Verrucomicrobiales bacterium
CCACGCGGTGCCATGTGTCCGGCAGGATGCGGCCGAGATAGTTCGAGTTAATCCCGATACCGCCGGATGCGGCATTCAGAACGAAGAATTCGCCATCATCGCTGTTGTCCGGCGACGTCTGCCAGAGGCTGCGCCACTGGGCGTCCGAGGCCGCGGGGAACAGCACATCCATGATGATCGTGTAGTTCGAGACTCTGCCGTCGGGCTCGAAGGCACCGTTGGGCATTGCCCCGTGAGTGAGGCGATAGCCCTGCTGCGCGGCGCAGGCGGGGAACGCCATCACGTCGGCATCGCCACCCGGCATGGCAGGCAGGCCGAGGGCGGAGGCGCGGCCGAAGGTTGTCAGGGCCGGTCCCCAGCCTTCGGCCGCGGGATCATGATAGGCAAGGGCGGCCGGACCTCCCGTGGCGGCCAGCCGGTCTGCCGGATTAGCGAAGGTCCACTCTGTCGATGCCGCTGCCGCGGGCAGCACCAGAGAGACGAGAATCAGGGAAATGCAGATGGAGCGCACGGGGCGACGCTACCGCTGCCGGGGCCCGGGCTTCAACTGAGGCGCGGCAACGTTCCCGTCACGAGGTTGGTGCCGGCGTCCTGCGGACGGCGGTGTATTGGTGGTTGCCAGGTCACAGGCAGAATGTCTGTGTCACTTTGCTAGCATCAGCCGATGAGGTCGAGGCGACCGGTGCTGTCGCCGAAGCGCTCTTCCTTGACGCCCATGCGGTCGAGCAGGGAGAGGTAGAGATTGCACATGGGGGTTTCGCCGTTGAGGCGGAGGTGGCGGCCGTGTTTGAGGGTGCCGTTGCCGCCGCCGGCGAGGATGACGGGGAGGTCGTCGTGGTTGTGGCGGTCTGGGTCGCCGATGCCGCTGCCGAAGACGATCATGCTGTGGTCGAGGAGGGAGCTGTCGCCTTCCTTGGTGGCCTTCATTTTTTCGAGGAAGTAGGCGAGTTGGACGCTGTAGAACTCGTCGATGAGGGCGATTTTCTCGAGTTTATCGGGATCCTTCTGGTGGTGGGAGATGCCGTGGTGTTGATCGGGGACGCCGATGTCCGGGAACGTGCGGTTGGAGCCGTCGTGTGCGAGGAGGAAGGAGGCGACGCGGGTGGAGTCTGTCTGGAAGGAGAGCCAGAGGAGATCGAACATGAGGCGGATGTGTTCCTGATAGCTTTCGGGGATGCCGGTGGGCTTCTGGTAATCCGGGAGTTCGCGTGGGGCGCTGTTGGCGTTGCCGATGCGGCGTTCGATGTCGCGGACGGAGGTGAGGTATTCGTCGAGCTTCTGGCGGTCGGTGCGGCCGAGTTGCTGCTGGAGGGCCTTGGCGTCGTCGAGGACGAAGTCGAGGATGCTCTTGTTCTGGAGGTCGCGTTTGGCGCGGGCGGCTTCTTCCTCGGCGTTGCCGGAGCCGAAGAGGCGTTCGAAGGCGAGACGCGGGTCACGTTCCGGGGCGAGGGGGAGCCCTTCGCTTTTCCATGCGAGGTTGAATTGATAGGCGCAGCTGTAGCCGCTGTCGCAGTTGCCGGCGCGGCGGGCTTCGTCGCAGCTGAGTTCGAGGGATGGGAGCCGGGTGACCTGGCCGATGGAGCGGGCGGCGATCTGGTCGACGGAGACCCCGGCGCGGATGTCGGCGCCGGCGGTTTTGCGGACCTGGGTGCCGGTGAGGAAGGTGGCGTTGGCGCGGGCGTGGTCGCCGGCTCCGTCGCCGTTGGCGCGGGCTTTGTCGTGGGCGAGGCCGGAGATGATGGAGATGTCGCCTTTGACCTTGGCGAGCGGTTTGAGGGCGCGGGTGAGTTCGTAGTCCGGGCCGTCCTTTGCGGGCGTCCAGTGGTCCATGTTCTTGCCGTTTGGCGAGTAGATGAACGCCATGCGGAGGGGGAACTGGGATTTGGCGGCGGCTGCGGCGGCGCGGACGGAGCGCGGGGCCAGCGATTCCATGGCCGGGAGGGCGAGGAGCGTGCCGAAGCCGCGGAGGAAGCTGCGGCGGGAGAAGTCGGGTTTCATGGCGATGGGCTGGGTGAGAGTCGCGCGGTCTTGAGAAGGTGACGGGCGCGGGGCCGGGAGTCTTTCAGAGATGGTCTTCAGCAGGAGATACGCCGCGGGCGGGGAATTTCCCGGGAAAAGCGTCCGTGAGCACGGGGGAGTGCTCATCAATCCTTCATGGGACGGTTAAGTGAGGTGGTGAAAGAAGGTGAGCGGGATCAGGCGAGGATGGGGCGGATGACATCGCCGGAGACGTCGGTGAGGCGGAAGTCGCGCCCGGCGTGGCGGTAGGTGAGTTGTTCGTGATTGAAGCCGAGGAGGTGGAGGATGGTGGCGTGGAGGTCGTGGACGCTGGTGGAGTCCTTGATGGCGCGGAAGCCGAAGTCGTCGGTGGCACCGTGGACGGAGCCGCCGCGGATGCCGCCGCCGGCGAGCCAGACGGAGAAGCCGTAGTGGTTGTGGTCGCGGCCGAGTTTGGACTGACCGGATTCGTTGAGTTCGACGGTGGGGGTGCGGCCGAATTCGCCGCCCCAGATGATGAGGGTGTCGTCGAAGAGCCCGCGTTGTTTGAGGTCGGAGATGAGGGCGGCGATGGGGCCGTCGATGTCGGCGGCGAGTTTGGGGAGATTGCCGGCGATGTTGTCGTGGGTGTCCCATGGTTGGCCTGCGCCGTGCCAGAGCTGGATGAAGCGGACCCCGCGTTCGAGCAGGCGTCTGGCCATGAGCGTCTGGCGGCCGTGGACGTGGTCGCCGTAGGCGGCGCGGACGGATTCTGGTTCGCGGGAGATGTCGAAGGCGTCGGTGGCTTCCGACTGCATGCGGTAGGCGAGTTCGAAGGAATTGAGGCGGGCGTCGAGGGCGGGGATGGCGGGGTGGGAGTTGCGGTGGGCGGAGTTGAGAGCGGCGAGGAGATCGAGCTGGCGGCGTTGCGTGAGGCGCGAGGCGTGGGGGCTGCGGATGTGTTCGATGAGCTTATCGAGTTCGCGGTGCTGGGGGTCGATGAAAGTGCCCTGGAATGCGCCGGGGAGGAAACCGGCCTGCCAGTTTTCGGAGTCTTTGATAGGCATGCCGCCGGGGCACATGGCGATGAAGCCGGGGAGATTCTGATTTTCCGAGCCGAGGCCGTAGAGGACCCATGAACCGACGCTAGGGCGAGCCTGGAC
>CANHUG010000489.1 GCA_947462995.1 Verrucomicrobiales bacterium
CATAACCCCACACCACCGCACCCCAAACCATCGCCGCCTCCGGCACCGCAGCCCCCTTCAGCGCCGCAGACCCCGCGCTCACCCACAATAACCACCGACACGCCCCCATCACCACCACACTCCACGGGCTCTCCTTGTGCCGCGCATCGTAAACCAGCACCGCCAACGCCAGCGCCACCGGATACCACAACCCCGGCCACCCGCTCCCCATCGCCATCAGCACCACCCCACACACCATCTCCACCAGCCCGCTCACCCACACAAACCGCGCCGTCACCCGCCCCGACGGAATCAACCGCCCCGGCCGATGCTCCCGGTCCCATCGCTCATCAAACGCATCATTCAGCGTGCACCCGCCAGCATACACAAAACTCCCCCCACACATCACCAGCACCATCCCCGCCGACACCCCCACCCCGCTCACCAGCCACGCCGCCAGCACATTGCTCCACACCGTCGGCAGGTTCGAAACCCGCGCCAGCTCAAGCCACGCCGCCACCCTCACACTTCGCTCCCCGGTTCCCATGCCCGCACTCAATGAATCAGCCGCAGACAAAACGGATACCGGTACACCGTCCCTTCATTCGCCTTGATCGACGCAATGATCGTCAGCACCAGCGAGCCGACTATCACCACCGGCAGCAGCAGAAACCCAATCAGCAGCAGACACAGAATCCCGGACACCACCGTCGCGATCGTCACCGTAATCTGGAAATTCAGCGACTCCTTCCCGTTCGCATCCACAAACGCCGACTCATCCTTCTTCACCAGCCACATCACCAGCGGCCCGATCAAATGCCCGAACGGAATCAGATACCCGGAAAACGCCAGCAGGTGACACAGCATCCCCATCGTCCGCTCTTCCGCTCGCAATCCCCCAGCCGACTCCTCGAAATTCATCCCCGACACCGCAGGCGGAACATACGGATCCACCGGCGGAACATACGGCATCGCTGGCGGCACTTCAGGCATCGGCGGCGGCACCGGCAATGGATTCGTCTCAGGTTCGTCAGCCATATTCACTACACCCTGCCCGATCCCCCGCCCCTCCACAAGGTCCGAGTGCGCGGATTCTTCCTCCCCCACTCCTTGACAGCCAACACCCAACCACGCCACCTTCCCAGCCTCCAACCTTACCCCCCACACAACCCATGAAATCCTCTATCCTCGCCTCCCTCGCAGCTCTCGCCACCCTCCTCTCATCAGCGCTCGCCTCCCCGCTCTCCGACCTCGTGGAAAAACACGGCCTCTCATGGATGGTCGGCAAATGGGAAACCGCAGGCGGCGAAGCCTCTCTCGCCTACGAATGGCGAGTCGAAAAAAATGTCCTCGCCGTCGCCTTCTCCGCCGGTGAACGCGAGTCCGAAGGCATGATCGCCCTCAAACCAGGCTCCACCGAAGCCAAATACATGGCCGTCGACTCCAAAGGCAGCGTCTCCCACGGCGGTTGGTCCGAGCACAACGGCAACCCGCTCCTCAAAACCACCACCATGACCGCCGAAGGCGAAACCCGCACCATGGCCGTCGAACACATCAAGGTCGACGCCGATACCATGAAGGTCGTCGTCTACAAAACCGATAGCTCAGGCACCATCGGCGACCAACTCATGGAAGCCGAATTCACCCGCAAAAAATAACCGCTCCCCTCTCTCTCCCACTTCACAAAACGGCCGGAGGCGCTCATCGCCCCCGGCCGTTCTGCTGTCCTCCTACCCGAATCAACGCCCGCGCCGCGAACGCGACGACCCACCTCCCCGGCTCTCGCGATACCCGCCCCGGCTCTCGTCATAACCGCCGCGCCCGTACCCGCCATCGTCACACCGCGCCACCCCGCCGTACGACCCCCGGTAATACCCGCCACCATAACTGATCGACGGACGGTACACCGGCGGCGGACACTCGCGCCGCACCACTACCCAGTCATACCGCGGACATCCATCCCACCCGCGCCCCACAAAAGCATACTCCCAGTACAGCACGTTGCCGCAGTAATCACGCGTCACCCGCGTGCGGCACCCAGCCTCGGCAGTCGCAGGCCCAAGCACCGCGAACCCCAGCACGGCCATCAGAAAAAAGCGGATCGTTTTCATGTCAGTGTATTCGTCTGAATTGTTATCTTGCTAGTTTGATTTGCGGAACCCCTCAGGTCTCCTGACCATGGGTTCCGCATGCTCTGACGCACCGCCGCCTCCCCCTATTCATCGCCTCATCAAAGATTTCCGCCCCCTCTCTTCCCCATCGCTTCCAACCGCCTCCCGTGCCATCCTCCCTCCCCATGTCGCGTCTCCTCCCCTCCTCGCTCGCCGCCACCGCAGTAGCGCTCCTCACCGCACTCCCCGCCTGCCGCACCACTCCCCCACCCGCCACCTCCTCCTCGCCCACCATCAACGTCCCCTTCGATCCAGTCGCCCTCCGCTTCACCCACCCAGGCACCGGCGATCTCTTCCAACTCCACCTCGGCGAATTCCTCCACCCAGACAGCCCAGGCATCACCAAGGTCCCCGCCGCCGCTCCCAAAGGCACCCGCGACGCCACTTCCTCATACTACCAACCCGTCCATCGCGTCACCTCCGCCCTCGCCGAAAGCGTCTTCACCTCCTCCGACCGCCAGACGCCTCGCCGCCGCCCCACCATCCAGTACCAATCGGACGGCCAGCACCTCCTCATCACCGAAGACGTCAGCGATGGGCTCTCCGTCCGCCGCTTCATCCTCTACACCGTCACGCCTTCCCGCCACTACTCCATCCGCTACCTCGCCCCCGACTGCCCACTCGCCCCAGGCATCAACCGCGCCCAAATCCCCGACCTCCGCCTCCTCCCCGGCAACCGAATCGAGTACTTCGGCCAACCAATCCCCATCGACAAGTTCCCCTCCAGCCCGCTCCCCTTCTCCGTCGGCCACTGACACGCCTCCCGCGTTTCCGTGCTGGCGGCCTCCCCAGCCTTGACCACACTCTCCCTCGCCCTCCATGAAATTCCGCTCCGCTCTCCTCTCCGCGCTCATCCTCCCAGCCCTCAACAGCTGCGGCGATCCACCACCCGCCGCCAAAACCCCAGCCGCCACCACCGCCAAACCCACCGGCCCATGGATCGTCAGCGATTGGTCCGAGTGGAAAAAACAGGACACC
>CANHUG010000490.1 GCA_947462995.1 Verrucomicrobiales bacterium
AGCTTCTCCTTGCACCCGCCACACTCCAGTGCAAATTCACCTCGCAGCTGCATCCCCGGCCGGAATGGTGGAATGGTAGACGCTACGGATTCAAAATCCGTTGCCCGCAAGGGCGTGTGGGTTCGAGTCCCACTTCCGGTACCACTTCCTTCTCCCTCGCGTCCCGGTTGCGCTCCGCCATTGCCGTCGCCATGAATATCTCAGGCCCGCAAAGTCGCGGTACCCGTCGTCCTCACTCTCGTGCGGGTTCGTGTCCCGCCTCCCGCTCTCTTCGCACGCTGGCCCACCTCGCTGCCCCAGCCCTTCCCAACACACCCCTTTCCATGTCCGCCTCACGCCCCATCTTCTCCCGCAGCGACCGCGTCGTCGCCATCGTCGGCCGCCCCAATGTCGGTAAATCCGCCCTCTTCAACCGCCTCGCAGGCCGCCGCATCGCCATCGTCCACGACCGCCCCGGCGTCACCCGCGACCGTCTCTCCGCCAGTCTCAAAGACGCTTCCTTCCCCATCTCCATCATGGACACCGGGGGCATCGGTGCCACCCTCGACGACGACTTCGGCACCATCGTCCGCGCAGAAGCCGACATCGCCATCACCGCCGCTGACCTCATCGTCTTCGTCGTCGATGCCCTCTCCGGCATGCACCCCATCGACCAAAGCGTCGCCGAAAAACTCCGCCGCCAGGGCAAACCCGTCATCCTCGGCATCAATAAAGCCGACGACCCCAAACACGATCTCGTCTCCGCTGACTTCGCACGCCTCGGCTTCAAAACCGTCCGCAGCTTCAGCGCCGAACACGGCCGCGGCATCCCCCAGCTCATCGACGCCATCGAATCCACCCTCGGCCCACCCGCAGAACCAGCCGACCCCGACGCCGAAGACTACGACCCCAACGCCGACCCGCGCTGCGTCCGCCTCGCCATCGTCGGCCGCCCCAACGTCGGCAAATCCTCCCTCTTCAACGCCATCCTCGACGACGAACGCGCCATCGTCAGCGAAGTCGCAGGCACCACCCGCGACGCCGTCGACAGCTTCTACAACCACCGCGGCCACCCGTTCCTCCTCATGGACACCGCAGGCATCCGCCGCCAGGCCAAGGTCGATGACGCCGTCGAATCCTACTCCGTCCGCCGCGCCGAACGCAGCATCCGCCGCGCCGACATCGTCGCCCTCGTCGTCGACGCCGCCCGCGGTGTCACCGCCCAGGAACGCAAAATCGCCTCCATCATCGTCGAAGAAAACAAACCCTGCCTCATCGTCGCCAATAAGTTCGACCTCTACCACCCGGACGGCGAAATGAAGGCCCGCCTCGAAGAACTCGAGTCCCACGTCCGCCGCGAACTCTTCTTCCTCCACTACGCTCCCCTCGTCGCCGTCTCCGCCAAATCCCGCGACCGTCTCGGCAAAATCTTCGGCGCCGTCGACAAGGTCCGCGCCGCCAGCGACTCCCAACTCGGCACCGGTGCCTTCAACCGCCTCCTCCAGGAAGCCATCACCCGCACCCCACCACCAGCCATCGGCGGCAAACGCTTCAAACTCTTCTACGCCACTCTCGCCCGCGAAGAAAAACAACGCCCCATCATCGCCCCTCGGCTCGTCCTCTTCGTCAATCACGAGAGTCTCATGACCCCAACCTACCGGCGCTACCTCGAAAACACCGTCCGCGCCCAGATGACCTACGAGGGCCTCCCCATCCGCTTCGACGTCCGCGAACGCGAACAACGCAAAGCCCGCCGCACCGAAAAAGACCCTCACGTCAAAGACCCGGAAGATGACGCCTCCTCCCACGACGAGGCCTCCACCAAAGAAGGCCCCAATACCCGCCGCAAGGGCCCCGCTCGCACCGCCCCGCGCCCTTCCCGCAAACAGGCCGCCGCTCGCGACGCCTCCTCCGCTCGCAAAACCCCCAAGAAAAAACGCCCTTCCTCCCAAAAGGTCCCCAAATCCCAGCGCCGCGACCGCGCCAAAAAGAAAACCGCCCGCCGCGGCGCAGGCCGCAACCGCTGACCGCCCTCCCCTTCCCTTCCCACACCCCCTCACAAAACACCGCGGCCGCAGGGATCTCCCCCTGCGGCCGCGGCCATTTCATCTGAACGCCTCAGCTCAGTTCAACCGCTTCACACGGTAGAACAACGACCCCGCTCCTGCAGGAGCCGTCGTATCCGTGTAGCTCGTCGTCCCAGCCTGACCAGCCACCGTCCCCGGCAGCGTCGTCCACGCCCCAGGCGTCGTCCCGCGCTGAATCTCATACGTCCCGCCAACCACCGACTCAAACGTCAGCGCCACATTCCCAGGCGTCGGCACCGCAATCGTCAGCACCCGGAACGCAGGAAGCGCCGGCGGCACCACCGACACCACCCCGCTCGTCTTGATCTTCTCAATCGTCGCCAGCGGCAGCGCATCGCGGAACACCGCCACATCGTCAATCCGGCCAGTGAAGTAGAAGTTCAACCCGTCGTCCTGCCCGGCCCCGATGTGCAGCATCTCACTCTCCGTCGTCCCATTCGGACTGTACAACGGCACCGTCCCAGTCGCCGTCGCCGCAACCACCCCGTTCAGATACAGGGTCTTCGTGTTCGTCAGCGCATCGTACACCAGCGCAACATGCACCCACTCCCCGGGCGTCACCGCAGGCCCGTCCAGCAAGCTCCACCCCGGATCCCCATCACCGGTCCAGAAACTCCACAAGCCACCCGCATCATTATACAGAATGTAACCGTGCGTCTGCACCCCGGCTTGAAAGTCATCCCGGCTCGTGATCGGCGACGCATAGTTCCCGCCAGCCGTGTCCGGCAGCGCCCACAGCGTCACCGTGAAACTGTCAGGATTCAGCGCCGGACTGAACGGCACATCAAACCGCGAGAACCCGTCAAACTGCATCCCGCCGCCCGTCGCCGGATTCGCACCCTCAACCGGCACCGGCGTCCCTGCCGCCACCCCGTCATGCCCGTTCCCGCTCGCATCGCTCCCATCCACATCCAGCGGCCACCACGCAGCCAGCGGATTCGCCACCGCCACCTTCACCACCACCGGAATCACCACGGTCGGGCGCAGCGGATCATTCGACGTCCCCCTCAACACCGCACGGAAAATCCCATCCCGCCCGCCACTGTCCAATCCCAGCACCA
>CANHUG010000491.1 GCA_947462995.1 Verrucomicrobiales bacterium
CGGCACCGCCAACTCCGGCACCCGCACCAACATCGGCCCGTTCGTCACCGATGTCCTCTACCACGGCACCCAGGAACTCCCTAACCGACCAACCGGCGGACCCGCCAGCCCGGAAATCCCCATCTCCGTCAAGGTCACCCCAAGCCTCCGCCCCCTCGCCGCCACCAACCCGGTCCTGCTCGCGTGGCGCATCATGTACAACGCCGAATCCATCATCCCCATGACCGCCGGCCCCGCCAGCACATGGTCCGCCTCCATCCCCACCACCGGCCTCACCGCCGGTCAGATGATCCGCTGGCGCATCATCGCCACCGATTCCTCAGGCATCCAGGGCACCGCCCCTGCCTTCCTCAACCCCACCGGCTCCGATCAGTACTTCGGCACCGTCGCCACCGATAACGTGGTCACCCAGCTCCCCATCTACCACGTCTTCGTCCCCGGCACCTACACGTTCAACAACGCCCACCCCATCGACCAGGACAATGTCGGCGGCCGCGGAGCCCTCTTCTACGACGGCGAACTCTACGACAATGTCTTCTTCCGCATCAAAGGCGACACCACCCGCACCATGAATAAACGCGCCCACCGCGTCGACTTCAACTCGGAACACCAGTTCCGCTGGGCCAACGGCCGCTCCCGCATGCGCGAACTCGCCCTTAACGGCGAATACGTCGACCCCGCCTACTCCCGCCAGATGATGAGCATGTGGCTCCACCGAGTCTCCGGCACCGGCGGCCCCGAACACTTCCCCGTCCGCACCCAGATCAACGGGGTCTTCTGGCAACTCGCCTTCCACACCGAAACCCAGGACTTCGAACTCCTCGAAAACATGGGGCTCGACCCCAACGGTGCCATGTACGCCTCCGTCGGTCAGATGGCCGGTGCCGGCGGCGAAAAACAAACCCGCACCTACGAAGGCACCACCGACATGGCCAACTTCGTCACCGCCATCACCAACGGCAACACCACCACTCGTCGCAACAACGTCTTCGACCAGATCGATATCCCCGCCACTATCAACTACCTCACCGTCGCCCGCATCACTCAGGAAGGCGACGACGTCTGGGCCAATATGGTCATCCACCGCGACTCCGACGGCACCGGCGAATGGCGCATCATCCCCTTCGATACCAATCTCTCATGGGGCCAGCTCTACTACGCCGACTACCCGGCCGGAAACGCCACGCTCTCCGCTAACACCGATCGCAACAAGAGCCACCCGCTCTACGGCAACATCCAGTGCTGGACGCTCGATTACGCCGGCCAGCGCTACAACCGCTTCTACGACGCCATCATCTCCGTCCCCGATACCCGCGCCATGCTCCTCCGCCGCATGCGCTCCATCATGGACCAGTACCTTCAACCCCCAGGCACCGCCGCCCCGCTCCTCGAATCCATGCTCGACGCCCACGTCGCTCGCATCACGCCGGAAGCCACGCTCGACCGCAATCAATGGGGCTGGCCTCCCGTCGCCGGTCCCTACGGGCTCGGCAACGATTCCCTCACGACCGCCATCTCCGAAATCAAAACCCTCTTCATCGCCCCGCGCCGCACCCACTTCTTCACCACCCACACGTCCACAACCAGCGTCGGCATCTCCAACACCAGCAGCGCAGGCATCCCCGCCACCCCCCAACCAGCCGCCTTCCCCATCACCATCGCCGGCTTCGACGCCTTCCCCGTAAACTCCACCACCCAGAACGAGGAATACGTCCAGCTCACCAATCCTAACGCGTTCGCCGCCGACATCTCCGGCTGGTCCCTCGCCGGCGCCATCCGCTTCTCCTTCAAAGGCGGCACCGTCATCCCTGCCAACGGCTCGATCTTCGTCTCCCCGCGCCAGGCTTCCTTCCGCGCCCGATCCGTCAGCCCACGCGGCGGCGAGGGCCGCTTCGTCGTCGGTCCCTACCAAGGCCAGCTCAGCTCCCGCGGCGAATCCCTCGAACTCCGCGACGCCGCCAACACGCTCGTCTCCTCCATCACCACCCCCGCCAATCCCACCCCAGCCCAGCAGTTCCTCCGCATCACCGAACTCGCCTACCACCCAGCCGACCCCTCCCCATCCGAACTCGCCGACATCAGCAGCGTCGTCGCCGACGACTTCGAATTCATCGAACTCCTCAACACCGGCTCCACCACGCTCAATCTCTCCGGCGCCCGCTTCACCAAGGGCATCGAATTCACCTTCCCTCAAAACACCACCCTCGCCCCCGGCGCTCGTCTCGTCGTCGCCGCCAATCTCCCCGCCTTCAACCGCCGCTACCGCAACTCCATCGCCGTCTCCGGCCCATGGCTCGGCACGCTCGCCAACAGCGGCGAAGCCATCGAGCTCCTCGACGCCTCCGGCGAGGTCGTCCTCGACTTCTCCTACAACGACTCATGGTTCCCTCCCACCGACGGCTCCGGCCGCTCTCTCGTGGTCCGCGACCCCATCCCTTCCTATCAAGGCTACGGCCAACCCACGCACTGGGCCATCAGCGGCTCAGAATCCGGCTCCCCAGGCGAACCCGACACCGACTTCGCCAGCCACTTCTCCGGCTGGCGCTGGGACCACTTCTCCCCAGCAGAAATCTTCCTCCCAGACGGCTCGGAAAATGCCACCCTCGCCGGCCCAGACGCCGACCCCGATCTCGACGGTCTCTCTAACTTCCTCGAATACGCCTTCGGCTCCAACCCCCGCTCCCCTCAAGGCCCTCCCGCCACCTCCCCAGGCACCCTCCCCTCCGGGCCCGACTCCTTCGCCACCATCACCACACCCCTCCGACACAAGGGCCTCGACTTCACCGCCACCGCCCAGTTCTCCTCCGATCTCTCCTCGTGGCTCACCGCCACAACCCCTTCCTCTCCACCCTCCAATCTCGGCAACAACATCGACTCCGTAACCTTCCGCGACCCCACCCCTCTCTCCTCCACCAGCCGCTTCGCCCGCATCGCCATCACCCGCCAATAAGCCCCCCTCTTCCAACAAGCCCCCGATAGGGCCGAGCTCACGCTCGGCCGCCTCCGAACCTGCTAGCCGAAGGCCTTGGACTGCGGAAGCCTGCTGCCGCTTTCCCGGAGCCAGCCCGCTGGCCCGGCACCATTCGCGTGTCCCCTCTCCCAACACGCCCTTTCCGAAC
>CANHUG010000492.1 GCA_947462995.1 Verrucomicrobiales bacterium
GCCTCCTGCGGCGCAGGCCACGTCTTGTCTCCCCCGAAATTCCGCCACTCCCCACCCCCCGGATCCACCGGCTGCCCATGCAACGCCGCATCGTGCCAGAACGGTCCATCCATCTCCCCAGCCATCCGGAATTCCATGATCCTCCCGATCGACGGCACCACCACCACCTCCACCAACCCATTCGCCACCACCAGCGCATCCGTCCAACCCTGCCACGGACGCGCCGTCACCGTCACCGCAGGCACCACCGCCTTCGGAGGCGGCGAGCACGCAGTCACCATCGCAATAGCGAGGAATGGGGGAATCCAGCGCATCACCTCAGACATACACCACCTCACTCCCTCAAGGGAATAAAATTAACATTAAATTAAATCCCCTTAAACGCCCCGCGCTCGCCCCCCCTGCCTTTTACCCTCCCGTTACAAATCACCCAGTTCCCGACACAACAGCTTAACAGCACTCAGGCTCAATGAACGCAGAAAAACAGGAGCAACCGCTTCTGATGCCAGAAGGGCTCCTCCGGTTTTTCCGAACGCCAGCCGCCCCCCGGCGACCGGCAAACCTAGCAAAACAAAACCAAAATCATGAAAACGACTGCCAGCACTTCCCTCCTCCTGCTGTCCGCACTGGCCTTCAGTCAGGTCGTCGTCATCGCCCAGTCCGGCCGTCCCGACGGCCGCATCCGGGCCCAACGCGGCATCGCCCCGCCACGCCCCGTCGCCCCGCCCCAACCCGGCCGCCCCCGCTTCGGCGACCCTCTCCCCGGCCTCACCGCCGCACAGCTCGCCGACTTCGCCCAGGGCCGCGCCGAATTCGAAAACCGCGAGTCCCCCGACGGCGGTCTCGGTCCCATCTTCAATAACAGTTCCTGCGTCGCCTGCCACGCCAGCGGCGCCACCGGCGGCGGCGGCCCAGTCACCGTCACCCGCTTCGGCCGCAACACCCCGCAAGGCTTCGATCCGCTAACCGAACTCGGCGGCCCGCTCCTCCAGATGACCGCCACCGACTTCTCCGGCCAGGAAATCGTCCCCTTCAACGCCGACGTCGTCGCCCACCGCCAGTCCACCCCACTCTTCGGTCTCGGCCTCATCGAAGCCATCCCGGACGCCACCATCATCAGCAATGCCCAGCGTCTCGCCTCCGACGGGGTCCGCGGCAAATTCTCCGCCGTCCTCGATCCCGTCAGCAACCAACCCCGCGTCGGCCGCTTCGGCTGGAAAGCCCAGCAAGCCACTCTCCTCGCCTTCTCCGCCGACGCCTATCTCAACGAAATGGGCGTCACCAGCCGCATCTTCCCGACCGAAAACGCCCCGAACGGCAACGCCGACCTCCTAGCCGCTCTCGACCACGTCGCCGACCCCGAAGACACCGTCGACCCAGCCACCGGCAAGAGCGACATCGACGCCTCCGCCGACTTCATGCAGTTGCTCGCCCCGCCACCGCCTCTCCCGCTAACAGCAGGAGCCGCCGCCGGCAGCCGCATCTTCCATCAGTCAGGCTGCGCCGTCTGCCATCTCCCCTCGATGACCACCGGTCTCAACCCCATCGCCGCCCTCAGCCTCAAACCCGTCCCGCTCTACTCGGACTTGCTCCTCCACGACATGGGCGAACTCGGTGACGGCATCCCCGACGGCACCGCCGGCCCGCGCGACATGCGCACTCCACCTCTCTGGGGCCTGCGCGCCAGCGCTCCCTACCTCCACGACGGCCGCGCCGCCACCGTCGACGCCGCCATCAAAGCCCACGACGGCGAAGCCAGAAACGCACGCGACCGCTACCTGCGCCTCCGCGCCATGGAACAACGCCAGCTCGCCGAGTTCCTCAACTCCCTGTAGCCGTCCGCCCCGCTCCTCGGCACTCTGATCCGACCGCACGTCCGGCCCTGTTGCCCTCCGCAGCAGGGCCGGCGCGCGTTCCTTCTTCGATGACTCCCCACCCCTCCCTCCTCCACACCGCTCACCGCCCGTGGCCCCTGCCGGAATCCAATTGGATCATGCGCCAGGAATGGAACGACCTCGCCTTCCTCCACTGGGAAATCCAGCCCGCCGCTCTCCGCCCGCTCCTGCCCCCCGACCTCGAACTCGATACATGGGGCGGCACCGCATGGCTCGGCATCGTCCCGTTCGACATGAAAGGCGTCACGCTCCGCGGCTTTCCCGCCCCTCCCGCTCTCAGCAACTTCCCCGAAATCAACCTGCGCACCTACGTCACCCACCAAGGCCGCCCCGGCGTCTGGTTCTTCAGCCTCGACGTCCCCTCACATCTCGCCGTCTGGATCGCCCGCTCCTGCTTCCACCTCCCCTACTTCCACGCCAACGTCTCCTCCACCCGCTCCGGCAACACCATCCACTATCAACACCAACGCGGCAATCTTCGCTTCCAAGCCTCTTATCACCCGCTCGATCCCATCTCGCCCGCCGCCGATTCCTTCGAAACATGGGCCACCGAACGCTACTGTCTCTACACCGCCAACCGCCGCGGCCGCATCCTCGGCGGTGAAGTCCACCACCCGCGCTGGCCCCTCCACCGCGCCGCCATCGACATCTCCGAAAACACGTTCCTCAAAACATGGCCCGTCGGCCCCATGCACCCCTCCGTCCTCTTCTCCCCTCACGTCCCCGTCGTCGTCTGGCCCCTCAAAGACAGCTCCTCCCCCGCAAGCCCCCCGTAGCAGGCCGTCCCATCCAAGCCTCGACCAAAGGAGCGTGGGCTTTCCAGTCCGCGTCACCCCCCATAGCAATTGCGTCCCGCCCTTGTCGCTGCAAGCGAAGCAGCATCCGCCCACCATCACTATTTCCCCAGTCACGATCTCCCCCGCCCCTCACCCTGAGCCTCACAACGCCTCCCATTCATCCCACCAGTCCTGTCAGCCCTGCGCTTCCCATCCGTTGAAGCCTACCCACATGCAGCCCTCTGCACCTCCAGCCAGCCATCATCCCCGCACCTCATTCCCCCTCCACCACCTCCCCGCTCACACCGCCGCCACCCGGTGAGTCGGAATCGGCTGCCCGGGGCGGAAAGCCTCCTCCGCCAATCGCTTCGTCTTCAACCCCGGTGGATTACTCTTCAGCGCCTCCTGCACCGCAATCGCCAGCAGTTCCGGCATTCCCTCCGCC
>CANHUG010000493.1 GCA_947462995.1 Verrucomicrobiales bacterium
ACCGCACGGAATACCCTCCTACCAACTCGCCGAACAGACTCTCGCCGAACATGATCGCGCCAACATGCCCCGGATGGCAGCCTCCGACACCAATCCTCAGTCACCCCGGAATCATTCCTCCAAACACCCGACTGCCGACCGAAACCGGCATCGGCCTCAGTACCGACAGCGTCGTGTTGGCCTTAAGCGACCCAGCCCTGTTGGCAGACCTTTGGCTGATCGCCTAACTCGGCTTCACCGAGGAATTCAACACACACATCGTTCACCCGCATACCCCAACCCTTCCGTATCCATCCAACCCATCCGTGGTCACCCATTTCTCCCTATCGCCACAACACCCCACTCAAAAAATCCATCGCCACAATACTCTCTCCCAGTCCTCACTCCCCACCCCACTCCGCCTCTCTCTGAGGCGGAAATTCTATGAACAAGTGGCGGAGCGGACGGGACTCGAACCCGCGACCTCCGGCGTGACAGGCCGGCGTTCTAACCGACTGAACTACCGCTCCATTAAAGGATTGGGCCACTTGTTCGCGCCGGAAGGAGAGTTTCTATGAACCAGACTTTTGAGGGCTGCAAACACTTTTTTCAGTTTCATGTTCTTCTTCTCATCACCCCCTCCCACTCCACGTCTCCACCATTGCATTTCCCCGCGCTTTGAACGAATCTCCGTCCGCATCTGTCCCATCCGGCAGCACCTTTTCAAACCCTCTCGTCCCATGACCTCCATCTCCAAACTCCTTCCCGTCCTGATTCTCGCCGGCATCTCCGCCGCCAGTGCCCAGACCATCCCCACCCCCACTCCCACCGTCACCGACGCCGGCCCGGTCATCACACTCACCACCCCAGCCTCCATCCCCGGCGGCAAAGGAATCATCAGCGGCACCGCCAAAGACGCCGGTGGCAGCACCGGTGGAACCGGCGGCACCACCACCACCGCTGGCGTCAAAGAAGTCCTCTACCAGTTCGAAGGCGAAACCAAATGGCGCAAAGCCAAACTCGCCCTCCCCAACAAGGCCGAAACCACGTTCTTCTTCGACGTCAAAATCAACGGCTCCGTCGGCCGCCGCATCTTCATCCGCGGCGTCGATATCCAGCACGGCGAAGGTGACATCGTCGGCCGCCGCTTCCGCAAAGGCAGCTGACCCCGCGGCCCGCCTCAGCCCCAACTCATGAAAATCCCCGCGTTCGCGCGTCGGCGGGTTGCCGGTATCCCCCTGCCCTCGATCCTCATCGCCGCCGCGGTGCTCATCGCCCTCCGCAGCGTTCCGCCTTCCTCCAAAAAACCCGCTGCGCCACCCGCAGCCGCGGCTACCGGGGACGTCGCCCCTTCGCCCGACGCTCCAACCGGCTCCCCCGCCGCCGCCCAGGCCGTTCCCCCACAGCCCGCTTCCTCGGACCCCAAACCCGCGTCCAGCGAAGCCCGGCGCGCCTCCCTCAAGGCCGCCATCCAGGAAATCCTCAGCTCCCTCGAGGGCGACGCCCGACTCGAATCTCTCTCCCCACTCCTCGCGGAATGGGTCCAGCTCGACGCCCCCGCCGCCGCGGCATGGGCCGCCGCCCTCCCCGCCGGTTCCTTCCGCTCCGACGCCGTCGGCGAACTCCTCCTCCACTGGACCGCCGCCGACCCGGAAAAAGCCGCCGCATGGCTCCCCGGCAGTGGCTCGCTCGACCCCGAATCCGCCTCCGTCCTCGCCGGAAAATGGGCCACCTCAGACCCAGCCAAGGCCGTCTCATGGGCCGCTTCCCTTTCCAACCCAGCCGACCGCACCGCCGCTCGCGCCGCCATCGCCAGCTCATGGGCCGCCCGCGACCCGCTCAATGCCGCCGCATGGGCCCAGTCGCTCGATCCCGCCGACTTCCCGGCCGCCGCCACCGCCGTCGCCGACGCATGGGCCCGCTCCGCACCGGCCCGCGCCGCCGCATGGATCGCCTCTCTCTCCCCTGAACCCAACCCGGCCCTCGAAGCCGCCGCCGGCACCGTCGTCCAGCACTGGACCGAGCAAAACCCCGGCGCTGTCTCCCAATGGCTCAACGCCATGCCCGACAGCCCCCAGAAAGACAGCGCCGCCTCCCTCTTCGCCCTCGCCGCCGCCCCCGTCGCCCCCACCGACGCCATGCTCTGGGCATCCAACCTCACCGACGACACCCTCCGCCGCGACACCGTCGCCGGGGTCTGCGAACGCTGGTACGACGCCGCCCCGGACGAATTCAAAGCCCAGATCCCCGCCCAGCTCGACCTCCTCGAGGAATCCGCGCTCCGCCACGGAATCTACGAAATGCTCTACGAAAAAGACCCGGAGTTCCGCCTCACTCTACTCAAGATCGCAGACGGCGATATCCCGCCCCCCGGAGCCGACTCCCCGGACGCCCAATAGGCCCGAAATTAAGCCCGAAAATTCTGCGCTCCCCCCGACAATCCCGGGCCGCTCCAGCGCTTCTCTCAATACCCGGCTCCCTCCCCTCAGGGCAGCTCACCGTCACCTTGCACACACGCCTCGGCAGGCGTAGCTTCACCATCGGCTCCCGTTTATGAAACTCATCCCCCGGCTCCTCGCCGCCCTCTTCCTCACCGTCACTGCAGTCACTCTACTGCCGTCGCCACTCCCCGCGCAGGCCCCCGCCGCAGCAGAGGCCCCTGCCACCCCACCCGCCGCGACCCCCACCCCGGCCCCAGTCACCGATACCGCCCCCGCCCCCACCAAAGACGCCGCCCCGAAGCGCTCCAGCTCGGCCATGGACCCGGTCAAACTCATCAAGGAAGGCGGCGTCACCATCTGGTTCCTCCTCGCCCTCTCCGTCGTCACCTGCACGCTCGTCGTCTTCTATATCCTCACGATCCGCCGCGCCGCCGTCGTCAGCGATTCCTTCATGCGCACCGCGGAAAACCTCATCCGCAAACAGGATTACATGGGCCTCCTCTCCGTCTGCAACCGCCGCGACGAAGCCATCGCCCGCATCACCCAGAAAGCCCTCGACTTCGGCACCAAAAACCCCACCGCCACGCTCGACGAAGTCCGCCAGGTCACCGAAAGCGAAGGCCAACGCCAGGCCAGCCAACTCACCCAGCGCATCGCCTACCTCGCTGACATCG
>CANHUG010000494.1 GCA_947462995.1 Verrucomicrobiales bacterium
ATCGTGTGCAGCTTGCACACATTCCCAAGCTTCGACCCGCCCCGGATATACTCCATGTACGAAATCTTCGTCAGCTTCTCCCGCGTCGGATCCGCCGGATCAGGCCGCATCTCCAGACACGCATCCGACGCCACATCCCCGGACAACTCGCACAATTCCACCAGACTCAATCCCTGCGGCTCCGCAAAATCCGCCGGTTCCTTCCCCTCTCGCACCGACGCATTCATCACATCCACCCACACCGGCAGCGCCGTGTGCCGCCCGAACGCAAACGGATACACCTGCTCACGCTTGTCCAGCCCCACCCACACCGCACACGTCACCTCGCTGCTGTACCCCGCAAACCACAGGTCGCTCGAATTGATATGCGTCCCCGTCTTCCCAGCCACCGGCATCGGCCGCAATCCCAACTCCCGCGCATTCGACGCCGTCCCGATGTCCAGCAGCATCGATTCCTCCAGACAACTGTGCGTCATCCACGCCGCCGCAGGATCCGTCACCGGCACCTGCTTCGCTCCCTCCTCCGCTCGCTTCCAGATCGTCCGACCCTCCGGATTCTCGATCTTCGTCACAAAATGAATGCCCTCAGGCCTCGTCCCGCCATTCGGAAACGTCGTGTACGCCAGCGCCATGTCCTTAACAGATACGTCCTGACGCCCCAGCAGCACCGCCGGATCCGCAGGCATCTCCCCAAACCCCGCACGCTTCGCCACCGCCGTCACCTTCTCCACCCCGATCTCCAGCCCTAGCCGCGCCGCACAGTTGTTCTTACCCTGAATCAATGCCTTCCGCACCGACGTCGTGTCGTCGTGCTGAATGTTGAAGGTCTCCACCCCCAGCTCCCCCAGTGTCCCGCTCGTCGCCCCTAACATCACCCGCGTGTTGTCCATCCGCTGATCAATGATCCGGCTCCCCGGAAACCACTTGTCCTCAAACGCCGCCGTGTACACAAACGGCACAAACGCCGTCGCCGCAGGCCGCTTCGTCAGCAGCACCCGGTTATACTGCGACTGCCCGAAATTCCGCCCGCCCGCCATCGCCAGCACCCCGCCCGTCCTGTTATCCACCGCAATCCCCGCTCCCTGCAGATACGCCGGCCGCGGCGCATCCTGCGGCAACCCATTCGCCTTCCGGTGCGCCTCCAGCTTCGCCGTGAAATCCGCCAGCTTCTCCCGGTCCTTCGGATAATCCTCACGCTGCTCCACCTCCGCCAGCCGCTTCATGAAGCTCGCCTCCATCGCCTGCTGCATCCCCGAATCAATCGTCGTGTACACCCGGAATCCTTTCCCCGCGATCCCCTCCACCCCCAGTTCCGTCAGGATCCCCTCCACCTCATCCTCGATCTCATGCTGCACATACCCAGCCGCCCTCACCGTGTCCGACGGCTTCACCCCCAGCGGCTGTCCCTTCAACACCACCGCTTCCTCACGCGTCAGATAATTCCGGATCACCATCCGGTCGATCGTCTGGTCCCGCTCCCGCACCGACAGCTGCGGATCATTGATCGGATTGTAAAACCGCGGGCTCTTGATCAGCCCGATCAGCGTCGCCGCTTCCGCCTTCGTCAGCTGCCGCGTCGTCTTGCTGAAATACCCCTGCGCCGCCGCCTCAATCCCGAAAAACCCTTTCCCGAACGGAATCCGGTTCAGATAAAGCTCAATAATCGTCGGCTTCTGATAGTGCCTCTCGATCCGCTCCGCCAGATAGATCTCCAGCAGCTTCCGCTCCCGCGTCCGCTCCGTCAGCCCATAAGTATTCCGCGCCAGCTGCTGCGTGATCGTACTCGCCCCCGATACCAACCGCCCCGCAAACAAACCGTCCTTCGCCGCACGCGCAATCCCACGGTAATCCACCCCCTTGTGCTCCCAGAACCGGCTGTCCTCCGTCGCCACCAGCGCATCAATCAGATACTGCGGCATGTCACTGTACTGCACCAGCGTCCGGTTCTCATTCGCCAGCCGCCCGATCTCCCGCCCGTCCCGGTCAAACAGGATACTGCTCTGCTCGAACTTCCCCAGCAGGCTCAAATCAAAGGTCTCCGCCTTCTCCCGAAACTGCACAAGGTAACTCCGCAGGCTCAGCCACGCCACCACCCCGGCCGCCAGCAGCGTCAGGGCTGTCACCCGAAACCATGGCCGCTTCCACAGCGGCACACGGTTCCGGCGTCGCGCCGGAAGCTGTTCCGGACGGATCTTGATGAGGTCTCCGATCATAAGCAGTTTGCCCTCGCCGCAACACTCGCGGCGAAACAGCAGAATCGCCACACTCACGCCCCATCGCAAAAATGCAAAAGGGGATGCGCCCGGCTCACCGACCCCTCAGCACCGCCAGCAACCCCCGCCCGTACTCCCCCCACAACGCCTCCACCCCCACCGGAGGACGCGACGGCAACTCCATCGTCAGCACCGCCCCACCAAGCGTCTCCCCAAACCACGCCCCCAGCGACCCAGGCCTCGCCCCCAGCTTCTTCACCGGCAACCCACTCCCCCCCGCCAGCACTTCCGCCCATCGCTCCGTCTCCGGCGGCCCGTCCCAGTCAATGCACGCCAGCGGCTGATGTATCGTCACAATCACCTCCGGCCGCCGCTCCAGAATAAACGCCGCCAATGCCCGGCTCTCCGGCTCCGACAACGCCCCGGACCCGAACCTCACCCGCTCCTCCCGGTTCTCCGCAGGAAAATTCCGGTTCAAATCCACCCCGCGACGGTTGAATCGCCGCCCCGTCGCCAATCCGTCAGGATTCGCCACCGGCAACAGGTGCAACGTCACCCCCTCAAGCAACGCAGCATTCGCCTCCACATGCTCCCGCAGTCTCTCCAGCAACGGCGTCCCCGCTCCCTCGCTCCCGTGAATCGACGCCATCATCAGCACCACCCGACTCCCCTGCCCGTGCGTCGTCACCTCAATCGCCCTCCCACCCACCGACCGCCCGATCTCCCGCCGCCCACCCGTCTCCACCCGCTCCCCTTCCGGCTCCCGCCCCTCCTCCCGCGGCACACAAAACCGCAACCCGGCCAGCAGCCCAGCCACCGTCAGCGCCGCCACCACCACCGGCATCACCCGTCCCCATGTGTTCA
>CANHUG010000495.1 GCA_947462995.1 Verrucomicrobiales bacterium
TCAGTCATGCAGGCCAGCCCCACGCCGGAACGCGGGCTCTACGTCAACCCAGCCGACGCCCTCCGTCTCCTCGAACCCGCCCAGGGCTTCGCCATCGACGATCTCCTCCACGAACCAGAGGTCGCCCAACCCACGCACGTCAGCTTCGACGAACGCGGCCGTCTCTGGGTCTCCCAATACCGCCAGTACCCCTACCCGGCCGGCATCCGCATGATCAGCCGCGACAAATTCTACCGCTCCAAATACGACCGCACCCCGCCCCCACCTCCCGCCCACGACCGCGGCGCTGACCGCATCTCCGTCCACGAAGACTCCGACGGCGACGGCCGCTACGACCGCCACAAGGTCGTCCTCGACGGTCTCAACATGGCCAACGCCGCCCTCCGCGGATCCGGCGGTCTCTGGGTCATGAACCCGCCCTATCTCATGTTCTGGCCCGACGCCGACGGCGACGATGTCTTCGACGCCCCTCCCGTCGTCCACCTCAGCGGCTTCGGCCTCGAAGACACCCACAGCGTCGCCAACGGCCTCACATGGGGCCCCGACGGCTGGCTCTACGGCGGCCAGGGCAGCACCACCACCTGCCGCATCACCCGCCCAGGCATCGACGCCCCAGACAGCAAGGGTCTCTACGTCGAAGGCTGCATGGTCTGGCGCTATCACCCCCAACTCCACACGTTCGAAATCTTCGCCGACGGCGGCGGTAATACCTTCGGCATCTCCTTCGACGCCGAGGGCCGTCTCTTCACCGGCCACAACGGCGGCGACACTCGCGGCTGGCACCAGGTCCAGGACGGGCTCTACCTCAAACAAGGCAAAGACCCCTCCAAGTTCGGCCCGCCCGCCAACGCCTTCGCCTTCGGCGAACTCCCCATGATGGCCAGCCGTCACCCCATCCCGCGCTTCTCCCACATGCTCATCGCCGCAGAAGGCTCCGCACTCCCCGATTCCTTCCGCGGCTCGCTCTTCGCCGTCGACCCGCTCCACCACTCCATCATCTGCGCCGACCGCATCCCCTCAGGCTCAACCTTCGCCACCTCCGACCGCTCCATCCCACTCGCCTCCTCCGACAAAACCTTCCGCCCCGTCTTCCTCGCCAACGCCCCCGACGGCTCCATCACCATCGCCGACTTCCGCGAGGAATACATCGCCCACGGCCAGAACTATCAAAGCCAGATCGACCCAGACTCCGGTCGCATCTACCGGCTCCGCAGCAGCTCGCTCCCGCTCGAGAAAAACATCAATCTCTCCGCCGCCTCACCCGCGACCCTCGTCACCACGCTCTCCCATCCTAACCTCTGGCACCGCCACACCGCCGTCCGTCTCCTCGCCGAGAAAAAAGACGTCTCCGTCCTCCCCGCCCTCCTGACACTCCTCGCCCAGCCCAATCCCCACCCAGCCCTCGAAGCGCTCTGGGCGCTCCATCGGCTCGCCCCCTCCGAAAACCTCACCCTATCCGCTCTCCAGCACCCCGCACCCATGGTCCGCGCATGGGCCCTCCGTCTCGCCGCCGACTCCCGCTCGCTCTCCCCCGCCATCCTCGAAGCCGCCCTCGACCTCGCCCGCTCCGACCCCTCCCCAGAAGTCCGCTGCCAGATCGCCTCCTCGGCTCGCCGTCTCCCCGCCTCCCAAGCCCTCCCACTTGCCGCCGCCGCCGCCACCCGCAACGAAGACGTCTCCGACGCCTTCATCCCTCTCCTGCTCTGGTTCACTATCGAATCCCATTGCGCCTCGTCCCCCGACGCCGTCCTCGCAACTTTCCGCAGCCCCGATCTCCACACCTCCTCCCTCGCCAGAAGCTTCCTCGTCCCGCGCCTCATGCGCCGCTTCGCCTCCGCAGGCTCTCAGGACGGTCTCCTCGCCTGCGCCTCGCTCCTCTCCGATTCCCCCGACCCCGCATGGCGCGACGCCCTCCTCAAGGGCTTCGAAGAAGCCTTCGCCGGCCAGTCCATCCCGGCCCTCCCCGACGCCCTCGTCTCCGCTCTCGCCGCCTCCGGCCGCATGACGCTCATGCTCCGCGTCCGTCAGCGCGACCCCGACGCCATCGCCGAAGCCCTCGCCCTCATCTCCGATCCCTCAAAATCCCCGGAATCCCGCACGCTCGCCATCCGCACGTTCGGCGAGGTCGCCCACCCGCCCGCAGAACCCGCCCTCCTCGCCATCGTCACCGGCAATCACCCACCCGCCCTCCGCACCGCCGCCGCCACCGCCCTCCAGCGCTACGATTCCCCCGCCACAGGCACCACCCTGGCCGCCGCATGGCCGTCCCTCCCCCCGGAAGTCCAGTCCTCCACGCTCGGAACCCTAACCAGCCGCCCGGCATGGTCCGCTTCCCTCCTCTCCGCCGTCGCCGCAGGTTCCTTCCCTCGCGCACCCTTCTCGCGCGACGTCATCGCACGTCTCAAATCCCACAAGGATCCCGCCGTCTCCGCCGCCGCCGCCACTCTCTTCCCTCCCCCAGCCCCGCGCGGCGACCTCAAACCCCGCATCGCCTCCATCACCAAAATCATCGCCTCCGGCACCGGCGACGCCTACAAGGGCGAACCGCTCTTCGCCTCCACCTGCGGCTCCTGCCACCAACTCTTCTTCAAAGGCGGCCGCATCGGCCCGGACCTCACGCCCTATCAACGCGACGACACCGCCACGCTCCTCGTCAGCATCGTCGACCCCGACGCCGAAATCCGCGAGGGCTTCGAAAATGTCCTCGTCACCACCAAGGACGGCCGTTCCCTCGGCGGCTTCCTCGCCGACCAGAATGCCCAAACCGTCAGTCTCCGCGGTTTCGACGGCGCAGACCTCATCCTCAATCGCTCCGACATCGCCTCGCTCACCCCCGCCGGCCACAGTCTCATGCCCCCAGGCCTCCTCGACCAGTTCACCGACACCCAACTCCGCGATCTCTTCGCCTACCTCCGCCAGTCCCAACCCATCACCCGCTGAATCCTTACCCTAACCTCCCCATGAAACCTATCCTCCCTCTGCTCCTCTCCGTCTCCCTCTCCTGCGCAGGCAATCTCCGCCTCGGCATCATCGGGCTCGACACTTCCCACGTCACCGCCTTCACCGA
>CANHUG010000496.1 GCA_947462995.1 Verrucomicrobiales bacterium
CAGAGCGGGGTGATCAGTGCTGGGGGGGATCCGCGATTGGCGATGGCGGCGGCGGTGACGGGATTATTCGGGGATGGGGAGACGGAGATTGAGCATGCGGAGAGTGTGGAGGATGTGTATCCCGGGTTTGGGGCGATGCTGGCGCGGTTTCAGATGAAGGAGATTTCGAGGGGGATTGAGATTCCGGTGATTTCATCGGTGCCGTCCTTGCGTCCTGGGGAGAGAGGAGCCATCGTGGGGGCGAGATGACAGTGATTGCGATTGATGGCCCGGCGGCATCCGGGAAGAGCAGTGTGGCCCGCAAATTGGCGGAGCGACTGGGGTGTGTGCATGTGAACAGCGGGGCTTTGTATCGAGCGGTGACGTGGGCAGTGCTGAATGCGGGGATCAATCCGGGGGATGAGACGGCGGTGGCTGGGTTTGTGCATCGGTTGCCGGTGACGATGACGGCGGCTGGTGGTGGAGCGGGGATCCGGGTGGACGGGCATGATCCGGAGCCGTATCTGAGGGATCAGCAGGTGAACGCGCATGTGTCGACGGTGTCGTCGTACCCGGAGGTGAGGGTGCTGCTGACGGCGATTTTGCGAGGGATGGGAGAGGGCGGGGATCTGGTGATGGAGGGACGGGACATCGGGAGCGTGGTGTTTCCGGAGACCCCGTATAAGCTTTATATTGATGCGCAGGAGGAAGTGCGGATGGCGCGGCGTGCGGCGCAGGGGGAAGCGGATAGTGTCAGGCAGCGGGACAAGGCGGACAGTTCGCGTGGGAGTGCGCCGCTGCAGGTGCCTGAGGGGGCGGTGGTGATTGACAATTCGGTGCTGAGTGCGGAGGAGACGTATGCGGCGGTTTGTGCGGCGCTGGCGGCGCGGGGGTTGGCGGGATTGTGAAGCGTAACGATCAACGGAAATTTGTTATGAAGATTACGATCGAGTACTGTACGATGTGAAACTACCTCCCGATGGCGACCCGTGCGGTGGCTGAAATCAGGGAAGCGCTTGGGGTTGAGCCCGAGCTGATTGCAGGCGGCAAAGGCATCTTCGATGTGAAGGTGGACGGCGTGCTGGTGTATTCGAAGTATGCGACGGATCGGCATGCGCGGCCGGGCGAGCTGGTGCCGTTGATCCGGGCAATGGGTGGGAGTTAAGGCGCGGGGACATAAAACTTGGGCATCCCAGGGCCTTCGCTTCCCAGGGCCTTCGCGTTGCTGCGTCCCTGGGCTTGGGTCTTTGGGCCCGTTGGGCCCGTTGGGATTAGGGGGATGCTGGTACAGAGACAAGGCCGGGACTGCCTTGTTACGGGAGGCCTGCGGGTGCGTAGAGAGCGGCGAGACGGCGTGAGTGTTCGTCGTAGGCGGCTTCGAAGAGGGAGGTGGCGCGTTCGGGGCCGGTGAGGGCGGAGGCGGTGAGGACGAGCGGGGGTTGGCCTGCGGCGGTGAGGCGGGCGGCGGTTTCTGCTTTGATGGCGTTGACGAGGAGGCAACCGCCGACGGTGGAGCCTGGGGCGACGGGGGTATCGAGGCCGGGGATGGAGACCATGGCGTCGCCGACTGGTGCGCCGGTATCGAGGATGAGGTCGGCGGCGTCGGTGAGTTTGACGCCATTGGGGTGGCGGCTGGTGCTGGCGTCGGCGTGGGCTTTGCTGACGATGGCGACGACCTTGACGCGGTTGGCGCGGAAGACTTCGGCCATTTCGACGGGGACGACATTGCAGCCGCTGGAGGAGATGATGAGGGCGGTGTCCTCTGGGGAGAGGACGAAGTTGCGGAGGATGCGAGCGGCGAGGCCGCTGACATTTTCGAGGAACATGGCCTGGCGCTGACCGTTGGCTCCGACGACGAGGTTATGGAAGGAGAGGGAGAGTTCGACGATGGGGTTGAAGCCAGGGAAGGAGCCGTAGCGTGGCCACATTTCCTCGACCATGATTCTGCTGTGGCCGCTGCCGAAGAGGTGGACCATGCGGCCCGCGAGGATGGATTTGGAGAACCAGTCGGCGGCGGTGGCGATGGCGGCGGATTGGGAGTCGACGGCGTCGATGATGCGGCGGCAGTGGTCGAGGTAGGAGCTGGCGTGCGGGGTCATGGGAGGAGGAGGTTGATAGGTTCCGGTAATTGTTTGATAGGAAAAGGGGCGTGGTCAGATGCCTTCGCTGACGGACCAACCGCCGTCGATGGCGAGCGTCTGGCCGGTGCAGAAGCGTGCGGCGTCGCTGAGGAGCCAGACGACGGCGGCGTCGAGGTCTTCGGGGTGGCCGATGCGGCCGCCGTCGAGGGGTTGTTTGGCGCGGATGAAGGAGAGGATGTCGTTATTGGAGGCGGCGCGGGAGGCCATGGGGGTGTCGACGAGGGCTGGGGCGACGACATTGATACGGATATTGTGAGGGGCGTAGCAGGCGGCGGTGGATTTGCTGAAGCCGATGATGGCGGCTTTGGCTGCGGCGTAGACGTGGGTGGAGAAGAAGCGCGGGGAGGGTGACCAGCCGAGGACGGAGGCCATGTTGAGGATGACGCCGCCGGAGTTCTGGTGGAGGAAGGCGCGGACGGCGGCGCGGTTGGAGAAGATGACGCTGTCGAGGTTGAGGGCGAGGGTGGCGCGGACGCCATCGTCGGTGACCTCGTGGAGGGGGCCGTCGCCGAACTTTCTGCCGGAGCCGCCGGCGACGTGGTAGAGACCGTCGAGTTTGCCGAAGGAGTCGATGGCGAGGGAGACGGCGCGTTCGGCGGTGTCGCTGAGGGCGGCGTCGCCGATGACGGAGCGTGCGTCGGGGCCGAGTTCGGCGAGGGCGGCGGCGGCGCTGTCGGGGTTACGGCCAGCGATGACGACCTTGGCGCCGGCGGCGACGATGGCGCGGGCGGCGGAGAGGCCGAGGCCGGTGGTGCCGCCGATGATGGTGATGACTTTGCCTGCGAGCATGGGGCGAGGGTGGCGGGTGAGGGTTGTCAGGGGAAGGCGGGAGCGGAGAATTGGCTGGCGTGCCATGCTGCGCCGGCGGCACCGGCCCATTCGCCGAGGGCGGCGGGGACGAGGGGGACGGCGCGGCCGGTGGGACGCCATTCGAC
>CANHUG010000497.1 GCA_947462995.1 Verrucomicrobiales bacterium
CAACCATGCCGGCGAAATCATGATGCGCAACAACTGATTTCGCCCCCTCCTGTCGAGATTCCCTGAATCCCGTGTCTTGGGGTGCAATATCCGGGGCCCACCCCATTCCCCTGCCCCCCATTCCCCTGCCCGCCTCACCCATCTTGATTCCTCACCACACCCACGCTATCTCCTCTCTCCATGAAGCTTCGCTCCCTGCTGTTCCTCGCCGCTGCCGCCCAAACCCTCGCCTCCCCTGCAGCAGAAACCAAGGATGACGCCCTGAACGCATGGTTCGCCAAACCAGCCGCCGACCGCGGCGCTCCTCCCTCCGGCCCTCCCCTCTCCCGCGCCGCATCCGACGCCCTCCTCCCATCCCTCATCAGCGCCGCCCGCTCCGGCGCCACCGCCGCCGGTCTCGATAAACTCCTCCCCGCTCCCGCCTCCCTCGAATCCCTCCGCAGCAACCCGCCCGCCGCACCACTCCGCCCAGGCACCATCAAAACCATGGGCTTCGAAATGCCCTTCATCCTCCTCGCCAAAGGCGAAAAACCCAAGGACGGCTGGCCGCTCTTCCTCTGCCTCCACGGCGGCGGCGGCAACGACAAAGCCACCGGCCCGCACGCATGGGACGTCAACTCCCGCGAATGGCAGGCCCAGGTCGCTCTCTTCGAACGCGTCTACTCCCCCGCCGGCATCTACTTCATCCCGCGCATGGCCGACGACCGCAAGGGCCGCTGGTACTTCGACCACAACCAGGACGCCTTCGATAAGGTCATCCGCGCCGCCATCGCCTTCCTCGACGTCAACCCAGACCGTGTCTGCATGCTAGGCATCAGCGAAGGCGGCTACGGCGCCATCCGCTTCGCCGGCAACCGACCCGACCGCTTCGCCGCCACCAACGGCATGGCCGCCGCAGAACCCCTCGACACTTCCCCCACCGAAAACATGCGCAATGTCGCCCTCCGCATCGACATCGGCGAAAACGACACCATGTTCGACCGCGTCGGCCTCGCCCGCCGCATGGGCGATTCCCTAACCGACCTCCACCGCAAGGACCCCGCAGGCTACGACTTCCTCGTCAACATCCAGAAAGGCCGCGGCCACGGCATCGACTACGCCCCAGGCCCCCAGTGGATCGCCTCCAAAACCCGCAACCCATGGCCCGACCGCGTCGTCTGGACCGTCCGCCCCTTCGACCGCTCCGTCGCCCTCCAGAACTACTGGCTCGCCCTCCCCGCCGCACCCGCCACCATGCCCCTCCGGCTCAGCGCCGCTATCAAAAACAACACCGTCACGCTCTCCGCAGAAACCGACTCCCCCGACGGCACCTCACGCATCCCCGCCTCGTCCGGCCGCATCCTCATCCGACTCAACGACCACCTCGCCGACCTCGACCAGCCAGTCACCGTCATCCTCAACGGCAAACCCCGCCCTCCCGTCAAAGCAACCCGCTCCCTCGCCACCATGGCCCTCACCATGGCCGAACGCGGCGACCCGCGTCTCTGCTTCCCCGCAGAAATCTCCGTCGATCTCGCCACTCCCTGACCACCTCCGTAACAAGGCCGTCCCGGCCTTGCCGCCGCCAACGGAGCGTGGACTTTCCAGTCCGCGGCTCACTCTTCTTAACAAGACTACTCTAACCCCAAAAAACAGCAGGGCTCCGGTCATCCCGAAGCCCTGCCGCGTCACTGATTCAAAGCATCACCCGCCAACCCTCACTTCGCCGCAATCGGCCGCAGCTTCACATTCCGGAAGCTCACTTTGCCATGGTCCCCCTGCAGGCTGATATAACCTTTCCCGAACTTCGCAAAGTTCTTCATGCTCCCGAACTTGCTCGCAGCCACCCGCTTCTTGAAATCCTCGCTCCCGAGCACGTACTCGAAGTACTTCACGCCATTGATCTCATGCACGCACTTGTCAGGTGAAATCACCAGTCGCAGGTGATTCCATTCCCCCGCAGGCTTCGTCGCATCAATCGGCTTCCCCGTCTTCGGATCATTCTCAGGCTGATACAGGCCGTAAAGCCAACCGCACCGCTGCGGATCCTTCGCCTTCGCATTGTCCTCCAGTTGCAGCTCCGGACCGGTCGCCCACACCGCACCCTCGTCGTCCGTCGCGTGGAAAATCACGCCGCTGTTCGCTCCCTCGCCCATCTGAAACTCCAGCGACAACTCAAACCAGTCATACTGCCCCGCCGTGCACAAATCCCCGGCATCATGCGGATCAACACACGCCAAGGTCCCCCCCTCCACCTTCCAACCCGGCCGAATCTTGTCACTCTTGAAATTGTGCCAGCCGCCAAGGTCCTTGCCGTTGAACAGCAGCGTCCAGCCAGCCTTCGTCTCGGCTTCCGTCAAGGTGTTCAATGCCACGGTCTTCGCCGCGTCCTGTGCCGTCGCCAACGCCACAGCTGCCACCGCCGCCGCCGCCAATGTGATTACAAATGATTTCATATGAGTCACCGCGCATCATCCCGCCTCCCCTCCCCAGCAAGCCAAAATCCCATACGGCTTCACGACCCAACCTCTCCATCCTCCCCGCCCTGACATCCCCCTTCCGTATCAAGTCCTGCTTGTCACCAGCACGTTCCCAGCGCACCTTCTCCTTTCCCCACCCTCTCATGGACACCGTCCTCAAATTCTTCTCGCAGCCCTTCGTCTGGGGGCTCTGCCTCGGCCTCCTCTTCTTCCTCCTCTCCGTCTGGGGCCACTTCAAAACCAAACGCGAATTCCGTCGCTACCGCCGCCACCTCAGCGACAAACTCGAACTCGAAGCCCGCCAGTACGAACTCGTCCGCAAAGAAAAAGAGGTCCTCGCCAAAGAAAACGAAAACCTCCGCCTCCGCATCGGCCAGCTCAGCGAAAAACCAGACCAGAAACTCACCCGCGACCTCGAAATCTTCACCCGCGCCGAAAAACGCATGATGATCCAGGCCCCCGGCTTCGCTGGCGCATGGGAATCCGCGAAAGCCGCCGCCGTCGACGAACTCACCGCAGAAGACCAGGGCCGCAGTCTCCCCAAACGGCTCTTCTCCAGAATCTTCGGTGCCTCCACCACCCGCGACGCCCTAC
>CANHUG010000498.1 GCA_947462995.1 Verrucomicrobiales bacterium
ATTGTCTTCCTGACAGATCACGGCGTCAGCCACGTCCGCACCAAGCAGTTCCTCTACGACGGCGGCACCCATGTGCCCATGGTCGTGCGCGGCCCGGGCATCGCCGCCGGAACCGTCCGCGAAGACCCCGTCGAACACATCGACCTCGCCGCCTGCGCCCTCGCACTCGCCGGAATCCCCGTGCCCGACTCCATGCACGGCCGCAATCACCTCGCCCCATATTCCTATCAGCCACGGCGCTTCGTCTTCGCCGCACGCGACCGCGCCGACGAAACCGTCGATCTCATCCGCAGCGTCCGCGACACCCGCTGGAAATACATCCGCAACGGCTTCCCCAGCCGCCCATGGCTCCAGCCAAACCGCTATAAAGACGACAAGGCCGTCGTTCAAACCATGCGACAACTCCACGCCGAGGGCAAGCTCTCCGCCGACCAGTCGCTCATCATGCGCGACACCAGACCGCAGGAGGAACTCTACGACACCGCAGCAGACCCGAACGAATTCCGCAATCTCGCCGCCGATCCCGCCCACGCTGCCGTCCTCTCCGAAATGCGCGCCGCCCTCGCCGACTGGCAGGCCCGCACCAGCGATCCCGCGACCCCCGAAAGCGAAGCCGTCTACCGCATCGAAGTCGCCGGCCAGCACCCGGAAGGCGGCAAAGGCCAAGCCAATGAGATCTACCAGCGCAACGTCGACACCATGCTCCGCTGGCAGACCGAAAAGCCATTCGTGAAGTAATCGTCCGCCCCCTCCGCGTCTGCGCCACACAACAGCCCTCCTCCAGATTCCCGGATGGCTTGACTTCATCGCGCCCGAACGGTAGCGACACCGCATGAAATTCACCGCCTTCCTCGCTGCCCTGTTCATCACAGCCGGCCCGCACCTGCGCGCCGCAGACGAAAAGCCGGAACCAAAGAAGGAAGAAAAACCCGCGCCGAAGGAAGACTCGAAGGACACCTCGGTCGAAACCCAGCACACCATCACCGCAGGCGGCCAGAAGATCGCCTACCGCGCCACCGCAGGCACCCTCACCCTCACCAAAGCCTACGGCGAACCCCGCGCCAAGGTCTTCTCCGTGTCCTATGAACGCACCGACGCCGGCGACGCCACCAAACGCCCCGTCTGCTTCTGCTTCAACGGCGGCCCCGGCAGCAGCGCCGTCTGGCTCCACCTCGGCGCGTTCGGCCCACGCCGCGTCGTCCTCCCACCCGACGGCGTCACCGGCCCACGCCCGCCCTTCTCCCTGACAGATAACGAATTCACCCTCCTCAAGGACGCCGACCTCGTCTTCGTAGACCCCGTCAGCACCGGCCTCAGCCAGGCCGAAAAAGGCGAGGACCCCAAGCAGTTCCACGGGTTCAGCGAAGACGTCGAAAGCGTCGGCGATTTCGTCAGGCTCTGGATCACCCGCCATCAGCGCTGGAACAGCCCGAAATTCCTCATGGGCGAAAGCTACGGCGCCATCCGGATCAGCGGGCTCGCCGGCCACCTCCAGGAACGCTACGGCATGTACCTCAACGGCATCATCATCGTCAGCGGTCTCCTCGACTTCAAAACGCTCTCCCCGGAAGAACAGAACGATGTCCCCTTCCACACATGGCTCCCCAGCATGACCGCCGTCGCTCACTGGCACGGCAAACTCGCCCCGGAACTCCAGGCAGACTTCGCCGCCACATGGAAACGCGCCGTCGACTTCTCCCGCGAACAATACCCCCGCGCCCTCCTCATGGGCGCTGACCTTCCCGCAGAAGAACGCCGCGGGGTCGCCGACTACCTCTCCCTCCTCACCGGCCTTCCCACCCCGCTCATCCTCCGCAACAACCTGCGCATCGATCCCTCCCTCTTCCGCGCCAAACTGCTCGAAGCCGATGACAAGGTCGTCGGCCGCTTCGACGGCCGCTGCACCGGCCCCGACGGCGACCCTAGCTATGACGTCGTCTTCGGAGCCTTCGCCTCCAGCATGAACGCCTATCTCCGCGCCGCCGACGGTCTCAACTTCCCAACCGACCGGCCCTACGAAATCCTCAACGGCGCCGTCAACCCATGGAACTACGGCCGCGGCAATCGCTACTTCGACGTCGCCTCCCAACTCGGCGGCGCCATCACTCAGAACCCTACCCTCCGCGTCTTCATCGCCTGCGGCTATCACGACCTCGCCACTCCCCCTGAAGCCATCGCCCACAGCGTCCGCCACCTCGACCTCCCCGACGCCCTCCGCGGCAACTTCCAGTGGGCCCACTACGACGGCGGCCACATGATGTACACCAATCTGCCCTCGCTCCAGAAGCTCGCCGCCGACGTCTCAGGCTTCGTCACCAAACCCTGAAACCGCTCACCGCCGCGCGGCCCGCTCACCGCGTCACCGTGACCGATGTCGCGCTGCGTCCCGCCATCGTCAGTTCCAGCACCGTTTCACCCGCAGCATTCAATGTCACCGTCTTCGGCTCACCGCCGTTGATGCGCACCGTCGCCTGACCCTTCAGCCCGGCGTACCGCATTGGCAGCGTAATGCGGCGCGTCAGCGGTTCCTCCAGCGAATTGAACAGCATCGCCAGCGCAGCCTCGGGCAGCGCGGGATTCACGTGAATCCATCCATCCCAGTCCCGTCCGTCCGCACGCCGCAGCGGCAGTAGCGCACTGTCAAGAATCGCCCGGTGCGCCTTGTAGAACGCAACCTCCCGCCGCACCACCTCAAGAGTCTCCGCCGAATCGTAAAGCCGTGTCCCGCGCACCACGCCCGTCACCCCTCCTCCTAGCAGACTGGCAAGCCGCAGCGCGTAATCAGCCCGGTGTTCCGCCAGCGGCTCATACGTCGCCGCCGCGCCGCCACCGTGATACTGCGTCAGCGGAAGATGCATCCAGCCCATCGATGGCAGCTTGTACCGCGTCCCATCCGTGATGTTCTGACGCTCGATGATTTCCTGCATCGCCCGCGGCAGCGACCAGTTGTCCTCGCGGTAACCCATCGAATTCCGGCTCGATCCATGCAGGAAATACCAGTCGGGAACATTCAGATAAATCCCCTCCGCGCGGCACC
>CANHUG010000499.1 GCA_947462995.1 Verrucomicrobiales bacterium
AACCCCTCTTCCCGCATCACCCGAAACACAAACGGCGAACCACGATCAGCCTGAACCGAAATCCCGCAGCCGACAACTCCGCCCGCGCCCGCGTTTCCGACCTCCGCCCGCAACCACGCCGTCCCCCTCCCGCCCGCTGACCGCCCACCACCCCGCTCCCGTCAGCGGCTCACCTTCACCCGCAGAAACCGCCGCACTCCATCGGCCGGCACGGTCGCCCGTACCGTCCGCACCCGACCCGATTCCCCCAGCACCGTCACCGTCGCCGGAGCGTCGCTCCACGTGCCAAGGTCCTCGCTCCACTGCACCGCCGCCACCACGTCAGTCGCATCCAGATTAATCCGGTAATCCACCGCCAGTAATCCTTCGTCCACCTCCCCAGCCGTCACCGCAGCACCCCCAGCCCGCCGCGGCTCGGTCGCAAACGCATACTCCAGCAGATTCGCCACACCATCCCCATCAGGATCCGCCAGTTCGCCCGCCACCACCGGATCGCCAGCCTCCGCTCCAAACTGCGCCAACCGCCAGCTGTCATACGGCGTCGGCAGCACCACGTCCGCCACCACATCGTCAAACGTCATCACCTGCCCGTCACTCGCCGTCAGCCGCAATCCATAACGGCCACTCACCGGAAACGTCACCGCCGTATCCGTCGAGGTCCCGTTCGCAAACACCGGAACGCCCGGCCCGCCCACCGCCAGCCACTGCATCGTCATCACCGCCGGTGCCGGCAATCCATCGTCCGCCACCGTCGCATCCAGCATCCACGGCCCGCCACCACTCAGCGCCACCCCCGCATCCACCGCCGGCCCCAGATTCGCCACCGGCCCGTGATTCACAATCCTCACATTGTCCACCACCACCGCCGCCAGCGTCCCCCCGCTGCTGCTCCCGCTCGCCGCCGCAATCCCCGCAAACGCCGCCGCATTCATCGCCACCGTCTGCGTCCCCACCGTCGTCCACACTCCCGGCACACCCGCATTGTCAGGAGCCGTCTCCCCCGTAAACACATTGCCGCTCCTCACCAGCCGCACCCAGCACGGAAACCCTCCCGTCCCCGTCGCATTCGTGCTCGCCGCCCCAGTCGTCGCCCGACTGATGAACCTCGTCGCCGGTGTCTTCGTGATCCCGATGAACGCATGCCGCGACCCGCCGTCACTGACACTCTCCCGGATCATCAGCCCCGCCCGGTTGTCCGATGTCGAACTCCCGCCCGTCCCGATACTAACCACCCGCGCCGTCAGCGTCGCATCACCGCTCAGCGCCAGCTGCGCAAACACAAACTGATCCGCCGTCCCCGTGCTCGCAATGCTCGCCCCGCCCGCCGTCACATTATACGACCCCGCCACTCCCCCAGCCGTAAACCCGCTCGCCGCAGGCGCATTCCCAAACCGCGCCACACTGAAATTCGGCACCACCGGAGCCGGTGCCACCTGCACCGTCACCTCCGCCGATGTCGTCGTCCCGTGCGTCGCACTCGCCCGCAGCACATACACGCCATTCACCGGAAAACTCACCGCCGTCCGCCGCGCCCCAGGCGTCTCAATCACCGCCGCCCCAGGCCCCGACACCTGACTCCACACCACCGGCGGATGCACGGTCCCGCTCGGCAACTCCCGCGTCGCCTCCACCTCCGCAATCATTCCCACCCCAGCCGGAATCGCCGCCGTCGCCGTACTCGGCCACACTAGCGTCACCACCGGAGCCGCATCGTCATCCAGAATCGTCACCACACCCTCCGCCACCGACCCCAGATCATAATCCACCGCATCCACCACCGTCACCACCACGGTCTCATCCGCTTCCTCCACCGTGTCCCGCACCGGTGCCACACTCAGCGTCGCCGTCGTCTGCCCGGCCGGAATCGTCACGCTCGCCGGCAATCCCGCATAGTCCTCCCCAGCCACCGCACTCCCGCTCACCGCCAGACTCACCGTCAGCGGCAGATTCATCGCCCCGCCACTCCGCGTCACCGCAAACACACCGCTCCCGCTGCTGTCTTCCTCCACGGTCCCCACCACCGCCGCCACCGTTACCGCTGCCGCCGATGCATCCGTGATCGTCACCGTGTGCGTCGGAATCGTCCCCAGTTGCGCCCCGGTCGGATTCACAAGGGTCACCACCGCCGTCTCCGCCAGCTCCGCCACCCCATCCGCCAGAATCACCATTGGCAGCTTCTTGAACATCTCCCCGGGCGCAAATGTCAGGGTCCCCGGATTCAGATTGAAGTCACTCCCCCGCGTCGCCGTCCCGCCCACCGTGAATTGCACCGTCACCGTCCCGCCCGCAGGCGCATCCAGCGCCGCCATCAGCATCGGCTCGCCTCCATCCGCCTCCTGCCGCGTCGTCGCCGCCACCAGAAAACTCACCCGCGGCACAGGATTCGCCGCCACGTTGTCGTTGATCGTCAGGGTATGCCGGTACCGCGTCCCGCTCAGCCGCACGCCGCTCCCGCCCGTGTTCAGATTCACCAGATCAATGATCGCCGTCTCGCTACCCTCCACCACACCGTCATTCACAATCCTCACCCGCAGCTTCCGCGAGGTCGTTCCCGGCGGAAATGTCAGGGTCCCGCCGGAGATCATCGCATTTCCCGCCACCGCATCCGCAAACCGCCAGTCCACATCGTTCCCCGTCGCCGTCCCGCCGCGCATCACATAATCCACCATCACCGTCCCGCTCATCGCCGACGGCAGGGTCACTTCAATATCCCTATACTCCCCGGTGACCGCATCCGGCAATTCCCCGGTCGTCCCCGTCGCCGACACAAACCCCATCGACGGCAGGCTGCTCCCCAGATCATTGTCCTCCAGCAGCAGGGTCGCTTCCGCAACCTCCACGCCGTATCCCGTACCGACCGCCAGCCGCATCACCACCGTCTCCGTCCCCTCCCGCAACGCATCGTCCAGCGGCGTCACCACCACATCCACGCCGCTCGCCCCATCAGGAATCACCGCACTGCCATTCAATAACTGATAATCCGTCCCATTCACCGCCGTCCCGCTCATCGTGTACCCAACCGCCAGCGCCCCAGT
>CANHUG010000500.1 GCA_947462995.1 Verrucomicrobiales bacterium
GTCCTCTGTCTCGACATCGAAGGGCTCAAAAACGGCAACGACGGCCTTCAGGACGAAGCCAAATACCTAACTTCCCCGGAAAACAAGATCGAGAAAACCGGCGACACCGACGCCGACATCATCTGGCGCTTCGACATGCGCGAGGAATGCGGGGTCTTCCCTCACAACGTCACCTCCAGCAACGTCCTCGTCCTCGAAGACCGCATCTACATCACCACTTCCAACGGGGTCGACTGGACCCACACCAACATCCCCGCTCCGGAAGCCCCTAGCCTCATCTGCCTCGACAAGAAAACCGGCAAACTCCTCGGCGAAGAAGGCTCCGGCATCAGCAAGCGCTGTCTCCACTGCTCATGGTCCAGCCCAGCCTTCGCCACCGTCGGCTCCAAACCCATGGTCGTCTTCGGCGCAGGCGACGGCTTCTGCTACGGCTTCGACATGACCTTCAAAAAGGATGACGAGGGCTTCGACATCATCAACGAACTCTGGCGCTACGACGCCAATCCCAAGGAATACCGGCTCGACGAAAAAGGCGCCAAACGCGCCTACAATACCTACGAAGGTCCCTCCGAAATCATCGCCACCCCAGTCGTCTACAAAAACCGCGTCTTCACCCAGATCGGTCAGGACCCGGAACACGGCGAAGGCAAGGGCTGCCTCAGTTGCATCGACCCCACTGGCTCCGGCGACATCTCCGGCAAAGCCCTCTGGACCTACAAGGACATCAACCGCTCGGTCTCCACTCCAGCCATCGTCGACGACATCGTTTACGTCGCCGACTTCTCAGGCCTCGTCCACGCCGTCGACGCCAACACCGGCGCCAAACTCAGCGTCTACGACACCAAAGGCCACATCTGGGGCAGCACTCTCTTCATCGACGGCAAACTCTACGTCGGTAACGAAGAAGGCGAACTCCACATCATCAAAGCCGGCAAACAACTCGAAAAAGTCGCCGTCATCGACTTCCCTGGCTCCATCTTCGCCACCCCAGTCTTCTCCAACGGCACGCTCTACATCATGACCATGTCCCAACTCTACGCCTTCGGCCCCAAATAACACCCGAACGCCCCGGACATTCCTCTAACACTCAAAACCCCTTCCGCGGCCCCCACGCCCGGAAGGGGTTTCTTCTTGCCCCCCTCTCCAAGCAAGCCCTCCCACGCGCCAACGGCGCAACACCATACCAGCCTGGGGCATCGCCCCAGGCAACCCATAACATAAATCACCAAGCCCTGAAAGGGCGCCCCATACCCCTCTCCTCTCAAGCAGCCGAAGGCTCTGGACTGCTGTCAGAATTACAGCTCTCTCTGGCGCACGGAGTGCGCCTGCCAGCATCCCTCCCAATCCGCCTCCTCCCAACGAGCATCGCCGCCCGGCCCATCCGTGTCCATTCGTGAAATCCGTGATTCTCAACGCCCTCTCCCCACCCGCCAATCTCAATTCTAACTTCTCACTTCTCACTTCCTTACCCCCTCACCGCCCACCACCTCCCCGACCACCAAACCCTCCACCCGGAGGCCCGCCACCACCATTCCCGCGTCCCCCACCGCCATTGCCCCTTCCTCCGCCACCATTGCCCCTTCCTCCGCCACCATTCCCACGACCACCACCAGGGCCGCCACCACCCGGACCTCCACCAGGCCCCCTGCCTCCACCCGGACCACCGCCCGCCGCTCCCGGAGGACCCCCACCCGGCACACCACCCGGCAACCCGGCCGGAATCCCCGCTCCCGGACCCGCACCGCCCCCGCCGAGATTCGACGTGAACGTCTGCGGATTCGCCATCGTCGGAATCCAGAACACCAACCGCACCGGATCATAACCATCCACAAACTGCAGCGTCATCTCCACAAACGACGGCCGCCGCGTGTTCGCCACCGGCCACTCCAGTTCCCATTCCTGCGTCGTCTCGTTGAAGAAACGCCATCCCAGAAACGCAATCCCATCAAGCAGCGTCAGACGCCCTAGCGCCTTCGTCTCGTCAAACTGCCCGCGCTGCCACGCATCGCTCTGCTCCTCGTCCAGATAAATCACCGCCGCCTGCAATCCCAACCCACCCGCCGCACGCTCCGTCCGGAAAATCACCGTCTTCGATCCCGCCGTCACCCCCGGCCAGTTGAACGCCAGCGGGTAATCCGTGAACGCCACCTCCGTCAGATCCGACCCCGCTCCCCCGTAAACCATCAGATTCACCCGCGCATTCCCCGGTGCCTGCTCGAACGTCCGCCGCAGCAACTCGCAGAACGCATGCACCCGCATCACCTTCGTCTCCCGCTCCGCCACCTCCGCACTAACCGTCAGCGCCCCGCGCTGCACCGCAAAAATCCCGCCCGCCAGCAATCCCAGCAACGCCAGCCCCAGCAGCACCTCCACCAGCGTAAAACCGCGCCCCGCGCGCCGCCGCACCCCACCCATCATCGTCAAAGGATAACGCTTCATCGTGTCGGCGCCCCCCCGCGAGGTTGACCACCACCACCAGGCCCGCGCCCCCCACCTGCAGCACCACCGCCACCACCAGCCGCCGCCCCCGCTCCACCCGCAGGCGCACCACCCGCACCCGCCGTGCCCGTCGCCTGATACAACCGCGCGTAACGCAGCGTCTCCGCCGCCATCTCGCCCGTCTGCCCGAAGTTATCATAATACCCAGTCACCCGGATCCGGTACATCTCGTTCAACGGCTGCCCCTCCGAATTCAGAATATCCTCCAGCAGCACCACCTCCGTCTCCGTCCACACCCCCAGTTCATCCGGATCACTCTGCCACTTCCCCTCCTCAATCCGCGCAATCTTACTGTACTCCGTCAGCGTCGACTGCAGCCGCAGAATCATCCGCAGCTCCAGTTGCGAAACCACCGCCGTCTGCGCCGCCACCGCCAGCGCCTTGATCAATCCCAGCGCCGCCAGCCCGAAGACCCCCAGCGCCACCAGCACCTCCATGATCACCATCGCCGATTTCCGGCCCCGTTTCCTGACAAGTTTTGTGTTCATTCTTTGCCAGTGCTGAATTCTTCCAACTGCACACTCGCCGTCA
>CANHUG010000501.1 GCA_947462995.1 Verrucomicrobiales bacterium
AGAAGTCGGTGATGGGGCGGCGTTGAGGCGGCTGGGGGTTGACGATTTTTTTATTGAGGCCGCGGGCTTTGCGGATTTGGGCGATGGCGTAGCCTGCGAAGGCGTCGCAGCAGCGTTTGGAGAGCACCATGGCTGGAGTGAATCTGTCCATGAGCGGGTGGCGGAAGATGACGCAATCAGGCGGGGTGAAGAGCATCTCGAGGAGGTTCGGATTATTCCGGGCGAGGAGGTCAGCGAAGCGGCCGAGTTCGAAGAAGACTGTGTCATTGCGGGCGTCGGCGACCTGGTCGGTGCGGGAGAGACCGAGGAAGGAATCGGCGGGCTGGATGAAGACCCCTTTGAAGTCGTGGTCTGAGTCTGGCGTGTTGGTGCCGTAGGCGCGGCTGCCGGAGATGACTTCGAGGAGGCGGGAGTGCGGGGCGCGTGCGTCTTCGAGAGTCATTGGCATGGGAGGAGGTGGATTGGGCGGGGTGAGCGGAACCGCGAGCTGGTGATTTGCCGGGGTTGCATTTCCGAAAACTGTCCTTAAGACTGGCAGACTTATGGCTTCGACTCCTGTCATCAATATCCGACGCGGACAAGCGGTGCGTCACAACGGCGACGTGTGCATTGTTTCCGGCACTGAACTTAAGACCCCTCCACGGATGGCGTCGTATGTGCAGATGACGATCCGAAGCCTTGCGTCCGACAAGGTGCACAATCTGCGCATGACGTCCAATGAATCGATGGAGTCGGTGGTGCTGAACAAAGAGGATTACGAGTACAGCTACAAGGACGGGGACGGGTTTCACTTTCTGCATCCTGAGACGTATGAGGACGTGCTGATTGGGGAGAAGATTGTGGCACCGGTGAAGGATTATCTGATTGAGGGGCAGAAGTACGTGATTGTGTTCACGGATGACGCGGTGGCGGCGATTGAGTTGCCTGCGGCGATGTCGATGCTGGTGGCGGAGGCACCTGAGGGTGTGAAGGGGGACAGTGCGAACAATGTTTACAAGGCTGCGATCATGGAGACTGGGCTGACGGTTCAGGTGCCGTTGTTCATCAATCCGGGCGAGCGGATCAGTGTGAAGACTGAGGATGGGTCGTATCTCGGGCGTGCCTGAGGTTCGCTGAAGGAATTTGAGAAAATGGAGCCGCCGCCGGTGCTGGGAGCACGGGCGGCGGTTTTGTTTTGGGAGTGATACTGAAGTGATCCTGATATTCCGACATGCCGGAGGTTTTCCCTTGCATGGAGGGCGTCGGGTGTCAGTCTGAAGGGCGGGAGGCTCTGCAGTGAACGCTTTGCTGCGGGAAGTGTCCTCCGCATTAATATCTCAAGCCAACACAACATCATGAAATTCGCCAAAATGATTGTCCTCGGACTCATTGCCGCCGCTCTCGGCGCGTGCGCCAGCAAGACTGCTCCGTCCACTGCGACGAGCGTTCCGACTGGTGGTTACGTCCAGCCTGCCAAGTGAGGACAGGCAGGTGAGCCCCTGCGGCTCCTTCAAGCGACCGGCTACGGCCGGTCGCTCTTTTTTTGCACATGTGGCGCATCTGCGCTAAGGGAGGAGGCAACACTCATGAAATCACACTGCTTTCTTGCCTTTCTTCTGACGATTATTCCTGTGGCGGCCGAGGAGGTGCATGACTGCATCGGGCATTGCGGGAAGCAGGGATTGTGGCCGGATTTTGGCGGGGAAGGGAAGCCTGGGCGGAAGTATGCGCGGGACCGGCTGGTGGACATTCAGCATCTGGCGCTGGATGTGACGCCGGATTTCGGGAAGCGGACGATCAAGGGGGAGGTGGTGATATCGTTTCAGCCGATTGCGCAGGCGCTGACGCAGCTGGAGTTGGACTGCATTGATCTGACGGTGGATGCGGTGGCGGCGTCTGGAGCGAAGGTGCTGGCGTGGCGGACGACGCGGGACAAGCTGGTGCTGGATTTTGCGGAGCCGGTGGCTGCCGGGGCGCAGGTTGCGGTGAGTGTGCGGTATCATGGGGAGCCGCAGAACGGGATTTATTTCCGGACGCCGGAGATGGGGTATCCTGCCGGGGACACGCAGGTGTGGACGCAGGGTGAGGCGGAGAATCACCGGTACTGGTTTCCGTGTTATGACTATCCGAATGAACGGTTCACGACGGAGGTGACGTGCCGGGTGCCTGAGGGGATGGAGACGATTTCGAATGGCGTGCTCCTGTCGAAGGAGATCGATGCGGGTGGGATGGTGGTGTGGCACTGGAAGCAGGACAAGCCGCATGTGAACTATCTGATAGCGCTGGCGGCTGGGTATTTCCACAAGCTGGAGAGCAGTGCGGGGAAGCTGCCGCTGGCGCTGTATGTGCCGCCGTCGGAGAAGGATCAGGCGGCGCTGGCGTTCCGTGACACGGCGTCGATCATCGGGTTTTACGAGAAGGAGACGGGGAATGCGTTTCCGTGGGACAAGTATTCGCAGGTGTACTGCCATGATTTTCTGGCTGGGGGGATGGAGAACACGAGTTGCACCTTCAATGCGGCGAATGCGTTGTTTCCTGCGGCGGTGGGCGAATTGGACACCCTGCACCGATTGGATGCGCATGAGACAGCGCACCAGTGGTTCGGGGATCTGCTGACGTGCCGGGACTGGTCGCATCTGTGGCTGAACGAGGGGTTTGCCAGTTATTACACGGTGCTGTACGAGGAAGTGAAGAACGGGCGGGATGGGTTTCTGCTGAGCATGTGGAGGGAAGCGCAGAAGGTGATAGGGTCCGGGGACACGCGGCCGATTGTGTGGCGGGACTATTTGCAGCCGATGGAGCAGTTTGACAGCCGGGCGTATCCGAAGGGTGCGTGGGTGCTGCACATGATCCGGTCGCAGCTGGGACCTGAGCTTTATCGGACGGCGATCCGGCGGTACATTGAGAAGCACCGGAACGGGATTGTGACGAGTGACGACCTGCAGGAGATTTTCGAGGAGACGAGCGGTCGGTCGTTTGATCAGTTTTTTGATCAATGGGTGCACCATGGCGGGACCCCTGACGTGAAGGC
>CANHUG010000502.1 GCA_947462995.1 Verrucomicrobiales bacterium
CCCCTCCACCTCGTTCGCAAACTCAATATTCGCTGACAACACAAGGCTCTGCCCGTCCGGCGTCACCGCCGGCAGATCAATCATCTCATGCAGATGCCGGTCCAACGCCGCCTTCCGCCGCTTCACCATGCGGTAATTCTCCAGCGTCTCCTCCGTCGGATTCACAATCAGCAATCCCCGGTACCCATCCAGCAGCGCAGGCTGACCCTGATGAAACCGCGCCGTGATGTCAGGCAACCCCACCACCGCAGGAATCGCCATCGACCTGGCCATGATCGTGCTGTGACTCGTATGGCTCCCCGACTCCGACGCAAACCCCAGCACCCGCGTCCGGTCCATCACCGCCGTGTCACTCGGCGAAATATCCAGCGCCAGCAGAATGTGAGGCTGATCGTGCGCCGCCGCATCCGCATGCCCGCGCAACACCCTCACCACCCGCCGCGCCACATCATCAATGTCCGCCACCCGCTCCCGCAGATACTCGTCATCCATCCGCCGCATCCCGTCCATGTAGCGCGACATCACCTTGTAAAACGCCCCCTCCGCCTTCTGCGGTACTTTCCTCATCAATCGCTCCACTTCCTCAATCAGCGACCGGTCCTCCAGCATCAGCTGGTGCGCATCAAAAATAAACGCGTCATCCGTCCCAGCCTCCTGCGCCACCCGGTCCCGCAACGCCCCCAGTTGCTGCTTCGTCTCCGCAAGCGCCGCATGAAACCGCTCCAGTTGCCCAGCCAGTTCCTCCTCCTCCACACGCTCCTCACCCGGCACATCAAACACGTTCGTCGACAGACACACCGGCCCCTCGGCAATCCCAGGGGAAACCCCGATGCCGACCAGCACCACTTCATGAGTCATGTCATCATGCAACGCAGTCATCGAAAAACAGTAGAAGAAGCAGGAAAACGCCAGCTAAACGCACTCCCAGCCTCCTCCGCAACCGTTGTCCCCACCAATTCCCCGGATTCCCCACCACCCCCCGATTCGCGATTGCCGAACCCTCCTCCACACCGCTCTTCCCACTAAACCGCGGCCTTTATGAATCGCTCCTCCGCTCTCCCGCGCTCGGCTGCCTCCCTCCTCGCGCTCTCCACACCCCTCCTCGCGCAGGACACCTCCTCCCACCGCGGCTCCCTCGACGGCATCGCCGGCGAAATCTCCCGCAGCGACAACATCTCCTCCTCACGCGGCCCTCGCATCCTCCCAGACGCATGGCGCAGCGCCGGCCACTCCCTCGCCGAACGCCTCCACCTCAAATTCGCCCTCTCCTACGACGCCCTCGCCATCGGCACGCTCGCCGACGGCACCCACGGCGCCGCCTCAGCCGACGCCGCCCTCTCCGTCCTCTGGCAGGCCCTCCCGGAATCCTCCCGCTGGCCCCTCGCCCTCTCCGTCCGCATCCGCGACCGCCACGCCTTCACCGATCGCCCCCCATCCGCCGTCGCCTCAGGCCAGGGCCTCCTCTGGCGTCTCGTCGATGGCTTCAACGACCACGGCTTCGAAGTCCCCGAACTCTTCCTCGAACAACACCTCCTCCAGAATCGCCTCCTCCTCCGCTGGGGCCAGATGGGTGCAGACGAACTCCTCGACGACCACCCGCTCCGCTCCGCCAAACAATCCTTCCTCAACCAGGCCTTCTCCTCCAGCCCAGCCACCGGCTTCCCAGGCACAGGCCTCGGCCTCGCCGCACGCTGGCTCTTCCACCAGTCCGCCGACCTGACCATCACCGCCTCCAACGTCCAATCCAGCAACGTCACCGACGACGGCCGCTGGCTCCTCCGCTCCGAATCCCTCTTCCAGGGCCTCCAGGCAGGCTGGAACTTCCACCACGGTCAGCGCCTCCAGGCACTCGCATGGCGCACCGACGGCCTCCCCGGCGAATCCTCCTCCGCCGACCGCGGCATCAGCCTCACATGGTCCCTCACTAACCCAACCTCCGACACCCGCTGGTTCGCCCGCGCCGCCTTCGCCGACGGCGGCACCGCCTCCGCCACCCACTTCGCCGCTCTCGGCACCAGCTTCAAGGTCCGCTCCAGCGACCGCCTCGGCTTCGCCATCTCCCTCGGCCGCAACACATTCTCCAACACCAGCTGGCAATCCGCCGCAGAATCCTTCTACCGCTGGCAACTCACCAAAGACGTCCAGATCACCGCCTTCTCACAACTCGTCACCGGCCACCACGTCGCCCACGATAACGGCTGGCTCGCCGCCGCAGGCCTCCGCCTCGGCTGCCGCTTCTAACACCCCAGCATTCAACCCTCCCTAGCGACAGGCACAGCAGCAAGGCCGTCCCGGCCTTGTCCCCCGTACCATCCCATCACCTCCGCACACACCCCAATCCCAAAGGGATTGCGTCCCCTAGCCCAGGGTTGGCCGGCGCCACGCAGGCCTACCCTGGGTCTCTCCCCACAACACCCTCCAACCCCAAAGGGGTTGCGTCCCTAGCCACATCCGCCCCGCCCTCGTCCTTTCCGCACCCCAGCATCCCCCCAATCCCAACGGCCCAACGGGCCCAAAGAACAATTGTGTTCATGCACTCAGAAAATCGGCTGCAACTCCTCCCCACACGATAATACGCTGCTCTCCAATCTGGACATGAACTTGGCCTTGCTGCTGGTCTGTATCGATCAAAACCGACTCGCCGGGCTGCAAAATCCGCTCTACTCCAGTAAGTTCTACTTGAACGGTGACGGCGCTTCCAGTGCTGTTCTCCAAACGGATGGTTGTGTTCATTTTAGGACCTGCAGAATATGGTTCATCAAATGCCGCCCCCGCCCCCCTTTGCGGCTAGACACGAACGCCCAAATTCACCACGCTCACCGAACATAGCCTCACCGCCCATCCCAGCCCACCGCCATCGTAATGGAGGAAAATCAGTCATCGTAATGCCCTTTCGCTTGAGCTACGATCAAGCTGTCCCCTTCAACCCGATAGATCAGCCGGTGCTCCAGATCAATCCGCTTCGACCACCACCCGGAAAGTTCTCCTTTCAACGGCTCTGGTTTTCC
>CANHUG010000503.1 GCA_947462995.1 Verrucomicrobiales bacterium
GAAGCCATGGCCATGTTCCGGCGCTACCCGGACTTCTTCGAATTCTCCTCCCCAGACCGTCTCCCACCCAACCTCCCATGGCAGACCGGTCAGGATGTCCCCGAACTCGGTGACCCCGCAGCCAAAAAAGGCGGCACCTACTTCTACTACAACCCTGACTTCCCACGCACGCTCCGCTTCCTCGGCCCTGACGCCTCAGGCGCTTTCCGTAGCTACATCCTCGATAGCAACGCCCTCGCTCTCGCCGCTCAGCACCCCGACAACGCCCAGTGGTACCCGCAACTCGCCACCCACTGGGCCTTCTCCCCTGACGGCCGCACCGTCTACTTCAAACTCGACCCCGAAGCCCGCTTCAGCGACGGGGTCCCCGTCCGCGCCGACGACTACTTCTTCTGCTTCTACTTCATGCGCTGCGACTACACCGCAGACCTCTGGTACCAGGACTTCTATACCACCAAATACTCGAAAATAACAAAATTCGACGACCTCACCATCGCCATCACCGTCCCGGAAACCAAACCCGACGTCCTCTACCGCGCCATCTCCGTCCGCCCAGTCCCCGTCCACTTCTACCGCGACCTCGCAGAAGACTGGGAATCCCACTACCAGTGGCAGTTCGAACCCACCACCGGCGCCTACGAGGTCCGCCCCGAAAACATCGACAAGGGCCGCTCCGTCACTCTCACCAAGGTCCCCGGATGGTGGGCCGCTGACAAAAAACACCACCGCTTCCGCTTCAACGTCGACCGCATCTCCCTCCGCGTCGTCCGCGATCAGGGCAAAGCCTTCGAACTCTTCCGCAAAGGCGAAATCGATGTCTTCAACATGCGCCTCGCCGACTACTGGTACCGCAAACTCCCAGACAACGACCAGCGCGTCACCTCCGGCTGCATCCATAAAGCCACCTTCTATAACGAAATCCCCCGCCCCACATGGGCCGTCCTCATCAACCGCTCCAGACCCCTCCTCGATAACAAGGACATCCGTCAGGGCATCCAGTTCGCCCTCAACTGGGATCTCGCCATCGCCGAAATGTTCAAAGGCGACGGCGAACGCATGCAGACCTGCTCCGACGGCTACTCCATGGTCTCCTTCCCTGACATCAAAGCCAGACCATTCTCCATCACCGAAGCCGAAGCCGCCTTCGCACGCGCCGGTTTCTCCAAGCGCGGCCCCGACGGGGTCCTCACTAACGACAAGGGCCAGCGTCTCTCCTTCACCCTCACCACCGGCTACAAACCCTACACCGATCTCTTCGTCATCCTCAAAAACGAAGCCCTCAAAGCCGGCCTCGGCCTCAACCTCGAAATCATCGAGATGACCGCCGCATGGAAAAAAATGGACGAGAAAAAACACGACCTCGGCTTCGGTGCCAAAAACGTCTCCGTCGAAATGTACCCGCGCTTCTGGGAAAACTTCCACAGCGCCAACGCCTACAAGGAAGACGGCTCCATCAAAACCGACACCAATAACGAAACCCAGACCGCCATCCCAGCCCTCGACGCCCTCATCTCCGCCTACGACAAGGCAGAAACCATGGACGAAATCGTCCGGCTCGCCCGCGAAATCATCGCCATCCTCCACGACGACGCCGCCTTCATCCCCGCTTTCGTCCAACCCTACTACCGCATCGCCCACTGGCGCTGGCTCCGCTGGCCCGCAGGCTTCAACGTCAGATCCAGCCGCGATTGGGAAGAATTCCACGTCTACTGGGTCGACCCCGCCATCAAAGACGAAACCCGCCGCGCCCTCGACGTCGGCTCCGCCGCCTTCCCTCCCTCCGTCCGCACGTTCGAACAGTTCCGCCTCAAGCCGTCTCCCTCCTCATGAGCCCCATCCTCAGCATCCGCGACTTCTCCGCCGGATTCCACACAGACGAGGGCTTCGTCACCGCCGTCGACCACATCTCCTTCGACGTCCCCCGCGGCTCCATCACCGGCCTCGTCGGCGAATCCGGCTGCGGCAAAAGCGTCACCGCCATGTCCATCATGCGGCTGCTCCCCCAGCCCTCAGGCGTCATCACCACAGGCTCCATCCTCCTCGAAGACGAAGACCTCGCCAAAGCCTCGGAAGCCCGCCTCTGCTCGCTCCGCGCACGCCGCATGGGCATGATCTTCCAGGAACCCATGACCGCCCTCAACCCGGTCCACTCCATCGGCCGCCAACTCTCCGAGGTCTTCCTCCTCCACGAAAAATGCTCCCCTGCTGAAGCCCGCGACCGCTCCATCGAGGTCCTCCGCCGCGTCCGCATCCCTTCCCCCGAAATCCGCTTCAACGAATACCCCCACCAGCTCAGCGGCGGCATGCGCCAGCGCGTCGTCATCGCCATGGCCCTCGCCCTGAAACCCGCCCTCCTCATCGCCGACGAACCCACCACCGCCCTCGATGTCACCGTCCAGGCCCAGATCCTCGACCTCATCCGCGACATCCAGGAAGAATCAGGCATGGCCGTCCTCCTCATCACCCACGACCTCGGCGTCATCGCAGAAATGTGCCGCGAAGTCGTCGTCATGTACGCCGGCCGCATCGTCGAACGCGCCCCCGCCATCCCCCTCTTCTCCTCCCCCCGCCACGCCTACACCAAAGGCCTCCTCGCCAGCATCCCGCGCCTCGACTCCATCCCCGGTACCCGCCTCCCCGTCATCGAAGGCTCCGTCCCCTCCCTCCGCGACATGCCCTCAGGCTGCCGCTTCTGCATCCGCAATACCTCCGCTCCCGGCGCCCCCCTCACCACCACCCGCCCCGACTACCTCGAAATCTCCCAAGGCCACTGGATCGAAGCCTGCCCGCGCTGCTCCGCCTAACAGGCCACCTCACGGCACCAGCACCACGCAAAGTGGCACGGGCGTCCCGCCTGTGACCCCATTGCCAAAGATCATCAAAGCAGCCTAGCCCCTCACGGCACCGGCACCACGCAAAGATCGGGTCGCCCTGGCGGGATTGCGCCCGCCAGGGCTCCCACACCACCGGACGTGCGGTTTTCCGCATCCGGCGGTTGAACAC